>NZ_JBNGCO010000134.1:0-11002 GCF_049974805.1 Baaleninema sp. | reverse complement strand
CCTGCACCGCCTCGCCCGCATCCAAACCACCGGACTCTCCGCCCCCACCACCACCGGAATGCGGAATCTGGATGTCTATATCGGCGGTTCCCTCACCGCTACCGACCCCAGCCATTACAGCGAGAAACTCGTCACTGTGGAGGGTTCGGGACTCTGTTTCCAATTCCCCCCGGACACCGATACGCCCACGGTCAACTTAGACCGTTCCACCTGGGGACTTCCCGAAGGTACCATCGTGTTTATGTCCGGGGCGAACTTCCGCAAAATTAACCCGGAACTGCGGGAAACCTGGGCGAAACTCCTGGCTGCGGTTCCCAACTCCATCCTCGCCATCTACCCCTTCGGTCCCAACTGGGGACGGCATCCCCAACTGGAAATGCCCTTCTTCAAACAGATGCAAGGGGCGTTTCGCAAGTACGGCGTCGATTTGAAACGGCTCCTCCTCATCAAAACCCTGCCCAATCGAGCCGATATTCGCCAAGCTCTGCAACAGGCGGATGTCTATCTCGACTCCTTCCCCTACTCTGGTGCCGCCTCTGTCCTCGACCCCCTGCGGGTGGGACTTCCCATCGTGGCCATGGAAGGCTCGGAACTGCGTTTCCGTCAGTCCGCCGCTTTGCTGCGAGAGCTGCAAATCCCCGACCTCATCGCCGACAGTGAAGACAGTTACATCCAACTGGCGACGCAATTGGCGACGGATGCTAATTTCCGCTTCGCCAAACGGCAACAAATTCAACAGGGAATGCAGCAAACGCCGCCGTTCCTCGACAGTCGGGCGTTCGGGGCGAAATTTGCCAGCCTCCTCGAACGATTGGTGAACGAAGGGGTCTCGCAGCCCACGCCGTCTCAACCGGACGAACACCCCACCAGCCAAGTGTTTATCAACCGCACGATTGGCTGCTGCAATATCTATTACATCGACCCCAGCGAACAGTCCATTATCGACGAACTGCACCAACTGCGGCGACAACTGGTCGAGTATTGGATGACGCTACCGACGGAGCAACTGGAATCGGCGTATACTGGCGAAATCGGCAAAGCCTTCCAAGCCATTCTGAAAAGCGATTTCCAGAAAGAACCCCTCAGCGACGCCGATACTCAGTACCGCCAAGAACTGACGGAGTTGGGGGCGGGATTGACGAAACCCAAGGCGCTCAATGCGTTGATGGGGGCGATGCTGTTCTATCCTGCCGACCAGATGAAAGTCCGGGACGCGCGAAACCGTCTCCCAGTGTGGTTGCTGGCGGATTACGAGGCGGTGTTTGAGGCGGAACCTCAAGACACCGAACCGGTTCCCCCAGCACCGACGCCGCCGCCACAACCCCAAACCGACCTCACCACCTTTCTCAATCGATTGATTGGCTGTGTCAACCTGTACGATATCGACCCCTCGGATACGGCGAACGCGACGGAACTGCGGAAACTGCGGTATCAACTCTGTCAGTCTTTGATGGCGCATCCGACAGAAGAGTTGGAAGCCCTCTATGCTTCGGAGGTGGGGAATGCTTATAAGGCTTTGCTGCGAAGTGGGTTCCAGAAAGAACCGATTAGCGAACCGGAAAATCAATTCAAGCAACAGTTGGCGCAGGTGTGGAAGTCGGAACAGCCGAAGGCTCTCAATGCGATTTTGGGACTGTTCCTCTTTTTCCCGCCGGGAACGATGAAGGTGCAGAACGCTCAAACGCGACTTCCGGCTTGGCTGTACGGGGATTATGCGGCGGTGTTCGAGTCGGTTCTTACTCCGGAGGCGGCGACGGCGCCCGCGATGGAGATTCCGACGGAGATTCCGGACGAACCGGTGGACAGTCCTAAGTTTCTCAATCGTCTGTTGGGAACGGTCAATCTCTATCAAATCGACCCTTCGGACCAGTCGATTATCGCGCAGTTGCACCAGATTCGCCGGAAGTTCGCGGAACGTTGGATGACGGTTCCAGATGGGGACTTGGAAACGGTCTATAAAGGAGATCTCGGTCGCGGCTATCGGATTTTGCTGGGAAGTGGGTTTCAGAAGGAACCCCTCAGCCAGGCGGATATGCAGTACCGTCAGGAGTTGACCCAGTTGGGAGTGGGTTTGGATAAACCCCAGTCTCTGAATGCGTTGATGGGGGCGATGTTGTTCTATCCTCCGAACCAGATGAAGGTTCGGGATGCTCGGAGTCGGCTTCCGGAGTGGCTGATTGCGGATTATGAGAAGGTGTTTGAAGGGGCTGTGACGGTGGCGGGGACGGAGGCGCAACCGCCGAGTCCGGAGTTTGTTAAGCGGCTTTCGACTTTTCTGAATTTGTTCCAAATTGACGCGAACGATGGGAATGCGATCGACCAACTGCGCCAACTGCGGCAAATGTTGGCTCAGTATTGGCTGAGTTTGCCTCCCGAACAACTGGAAGTGGCTTATGGTGGGGCAATGGGTGAGGCTCACCGAAGCCTTTTGGGGAGCGGTTTACAGCGTTTGCCGCGCACGGAGGCGGAGCAGTCTTTATTCGGTCAGTTGAAAGCAGAATTGGCTCAGGGAATGAGCCGTCCGAAGTCTCTCAACTGCTTCTTGGCGGCGATGTTGTATTGTCGTCGCGATCAGTTGAGTTTTGCTAACGCTCAGGCGATGTTACCGGGGTGGTTGATGGGGGATTATCAGCGGTTTTTCGGGTAGGGGGACGGGCAAGCGCAGAGGCTTGCCCCCACGGGTTCGATCTATCTGACTGCGGCGAGATCCCCGGCATCTTTAAGATGCCGGGGATCTGTGGGTTCGGGGGAGTGTGTTTAGTAAGGAATGCGATCGCGCGGCGCACTGGAACCGGCTTTTTTCTCGAGGAATTCGATAATTTTTCCGGCTACGTCTACTCCGGTGGCGGATTCGATGCCTTCTAACCCCGGCGAGGAGTTGACTTCCATGACGACGGGGCCGTGATTGGCGCGAAGTAAATCCACTCCGGCAATTTTTAAACCCATTGCTTTGGCGGCGCGAACGGCGGTCGATCGCTCTTCGGGGGTGAGTTTGATTTTTTCGGCTTTTCCGCCTCGGTGAATGTTCGATCGAAACTCTCCCGGGGCCCCTTGCCGTTTCATGGCGGCGATGACTTTATCGTTAACGACAAAACAGCGTAAATCTGCGCCTTTGGCTTCTTTGATAAACTCCTGTACCAAAATATTGGCATCCAAGCCGCGAAAGGCTTCGATAACGGACTGGGCGGCTTGGTGGGTTTCGGCGAGAACGACGCCGATGCCTTGGGTGCCTTCGAGGAGTTTGATGACTAAGGGCGCACCGCCGACGATACCGATCGCGCCTTCGATGTCTTGTGTTGAATGAATGAAACCTGTGACGGGTAAGCCGATACCTTCGCGGGCGAGAATTTGTAAGCAACGCAGTTTGTCGCGCGATCGAGAAATCGCCTGGGATTCGTTGGCTGTAAACACCCCCATCATCTCGAACTGTCGCACCACCGCCGTTCCGTAAAAGGTATGAGAGGCCCCAATACGAGGAATCACCGCATCGAAATTTTCCAACGGTTTCCCCTGATACATCACGGATGGGCGATGGGAGGTGATATTCATATAACAGCGAAGGTGATCGATAACCTTCGTGTCGTGTCCCCGTTTTTCTCCGGCTTCTTTCAAGCGTTTGGTGGAATACAGGGAGGCATTTTGAGATAAGATCGCAATTTTCATCAAAAAAACTCGATATAATCGTTCGATCGAAGATGCTGAACGCGACGATTTCGTCCTATTCAGAAGTCGGGGCGAACGGCAGGGAAGCCCCTACTCGGCTTGAGGTTTGTCTTCTTTCTGGTGATGTGCCATTTCTTCGTCGTGACTGAGAAGATAAGACTTACCGGGGTCGATGAGAAAGCGTCCGCGCACCGCCTGACGCCCTAACAGCATCCGAAAGCCCATCACGTCACGGTTGGTGAGCGTCAGTTCGATGTCCCAGCGTTGTTCCGCCAGTTCCACCGATGTCAGCACCACGTAACGCAACTCCGCCTTACCTCCCGAGTTGCGGACTTCTCGACGGTCTAGAACCTCGGCTTCGGCGATGGCCGTGCTTATTGTATCCCGTTGAATTGGGTGAACCTTGAACCGGACTTTTGGTTTTCCGTTTTCGGTAAACGGTTCAATATCGAAAGCATGGAGTGCTGACGATCGCGCCCCAGTATCGATTTTCGCTTTAATGGCTCGAATGTCGAGGTCTGGGAGTGCCACCCACTCCCGCCAACCCATCGTCTCTTGTGGTACTGTCACCGGATGCCAACTCCCTGTTTTTGCAAGTCCCGGGCGCGAGGTTTGACGGCTCGATCGGCACTTTTTCGATCTCTCGAGGTCTGGAATACCAGGCCGCCTTTCGATTTTAACGCTCTCTCGCATGAGGGGATGAGGGTACGATCGTTCTGGAGGGGATGATGGGATGATGAGGTGGTGAGAAACTGTTCCCCGTTCCCCGTTCCCTGTTCCAGACCCGAAAACCATTACCATAAAATATTGCACGTCGTACAGGTGAGACTTTCTTATGAAATTCAACGCGATCGAAACTGCACTGTTGGATTGGTCGGGTGATGCTTTGGCGATTGCTTTGCCGGAAAATGCGGTGGAATTAACCGGCGAATTGGCGCAACTGGACGAAAAACTCGCCGGAACCCTCAAAGAACTCATTGAAGAAACGGAATTTGACGGAAAACGGGATAGCAGTGCGGTCACTCGCGTTGGGGGAGGCAGTGCCGTCCGTAAACTTATTCTGGTGGGACTGGGTAAAGCTGACCATCTCGACGATTGGCGGCGAGGTGCGGCCGCGATGGGACGTTTGGCGAAACAGGAAAAATGCCAAACTCTCGGCGTCAGTGTACCGCAATGGAATAACAACCCCGCGTTGACGGTTCAAGCTCTGGTGGAAGGGATCGAGTTGGCTCTGCACCAGGATACTCGCTTTAAGTCTGAGTCCGACGACAAGGGATCGATCGTGGAAACGGTCGATTTGTTGGAACTGGGCGGACAGGACGCGGCAGTTGACAAATCCCTAAAAATATGCTATGGCGTGATTTTGGCGCGGGAGTTGGTGGCCGCCCCGGCGAACGTGGTCAATCCGATTAGCATGGCCGAAACTGCCCAGGCGATGGCGAACGAGTACGGCTTAGAGTTAGAAATCCTCGAGAAAGAAGAGTGCGAAAAACTGGGAATGGGGGCGTTTCTCGGGGTCGCCCAGGCGTCTGCGTTACCGCCGAAATTCATTCATTTAACCTACAAACCCCAAGGGACGCCCCGTAAAAAACTGGCGATCGTCGGCAAAGGTTTAACCTTCGATTCGGGGGGTCTCAATCTGAAAACCGGGGGAAGCGGCATCGAAACCATGAAAATGGACATGGGCGGTGCGGGTGCTACTTTCGGCGCAGCCAAGGCGATCGCCGAACTGAAGCCGGACGTGGAAGTTCATTTCATTTCCGCCGTCACGGAAAACATGATTAGCGGCCACGCCATGCGCCCCGGCGATATCCTCACGGCTTCCAACGGTAAAACCATTGAAGTGAACAACACGGACGCGGAAGGCCGCCTGACCCTCGCGGATGCGTTGGTGTTTGCGGACAAGTTGGGGGTCGATGCGATCGTGGATTTAGCCACGCTGACGGGGGCTTGTGTGGTGGCCTTGGGCAACACCATCGCCGGATTGTGGAGTCCAGACGATGAGGTGGCGAACGGGTTGATGTCGGCTTCGGATTTAGCGGGCGAAAAATTCTGGCGGATGCCGCTGGAAGAACCCTATTTCGAGTTGATGAAGTCCCTCCATGCGGATATGAAGAATACGGGAAGCCGCGCCGGAGGTGCGATTACGGCGGCGCTGTTTCTGAAGCAGTTTGTGGAGAAAACCCCTTGGGCGCATTTGGATATCGCCGCCCCCGTTTGGGCTGATAAGGATAACGGTTACGACAGTGCTGGGGCGACGGGCTTCGGCGTGCGAACCCTGGTGAATTGGGTGATGATGTGATGAGGGTACGATCGGGGTGATGGTGCGATCGGGGTGATGGGGTGATGGGATGATGGGAAATTTCCCCCTCTCTCTTTCTCCCCCTCTTCCGATTGGGGGCGGTGCGTGATGCGGAAAGTCCATTCTCCTGATGTCGGCAACATTTTCTCGTTGCGTCACGGCACCCTACGAATCTCCCCGGCTCCCCTGCTCTGCTGCTCTCCCTTTCCCTTTCTCCTGAAAATATGAACTCGAACTTACACAACCGGACTCTGTTGTGGTGGACTTCGCCGGAAAAGTTTCCGACGTTGGTTTGGGGTACGTCGGTGTTGGTGGTGGCGATCGCTGCGATTTTGGCGTTTCTCTATCAACTCGGCAGTACCAATCTGATTGACGAAACGGAACCGCTTTTCGCGGAAGCCGCCCGTCAGATGACGGTGACGGGAGATTGGATCACGCCCTATTTTAATGGCGAACCCCGTTTTGATAAGCCGCCGTTGGTGTATTGGTTGATGGCGGTGGGATATGTGATGCTGGGGACGAACGAGTGGGCGGCGCGGCTTCCGTCGGCGTTGTCGGCGATCGAATTGATGGCGGTGACCTTTTTAACCCTCTGGCGTTTCGTGCCGCCGCTGAAGCCCACGGGACGGGGGGCGTTGATGCCTTGGGGGGCGGCGACGCTGGCGGCGGTGGCGATCGCCTTTAACCCGCAAACGCTGGTTTGGGGACGCACGGGAGTCTCGGATATGCTGCTGTGTGCTTGTATGGGATCGTCTCTGTTGGCGTTTTTCTGGGGCTATGCCAGTGAGGGGAAAACGGCCAGTCGCGCCTATTTGGCCTTTTTCGCGTTGATGGGGTTGGCGGTGTTGACGAAGGGCCCGGTGGGATTTGTCCTCCCCGTCCTCATTGTGGGGGCGTTTGTGCTGTATGCGGGACAGTTGAAGGCGGTGTGGCGGGAGATGCGCCCGGTTCGCGGGATGCTGCTGTTTTTGGCCATCGCAGTTCCCTGGTATGTCTTAGTGATGGCGGCCAATGGGGAAAGTTATGTTGAGAGTTTCTTCGGCTATCACAATTTCGAGCGGTTTACGCGGGTGGTAAACCATCACAGCGCCCCTTGGTACTTTTATTTTGGGGTGGTGTTGCTGGGGTTCGCCCCTTGGTCGGTGTACGTTCCGGCGGCGATCGCTCGCTTGCGGGTCTGGCCCCGTCGAGACTGGCGAAAACTGCCTCGGCCGCAACAGTTGGGCGGTTTCGCGCTGTTTTGGTTTGGGGGAGTGTTCCTGTTTTTTACGGCGGCGGTGACGAAACTCCCGAGTTATGTGTTACCGCTGATTCCGGCGGCGGCGATTTTGGTCGGTTTGCTGTTGGCGGAGGAGACCTTGGGGCGTCCTCGGTTGCGGCGGGGTTGGCTGTCGGTGAGTCACTGGCTGAGTTTTGGGATTTGGTTGGTGTTGGCGATCGCGATCGCGACGGTTCCGCTGTGGATTGGGAAAGATCCGGTGGTGGACGATCTCGATGAGAAGCTTTGGGAGTCGGGGTTGACGTTGGTGGGGTCGGGTGTGGCTGTGGCTGTTGCGATGGCGATCGAGGGGGTTGTCGTCAGCGGTCGCCGTCGTTGGATGTCGGTGGTTCACGTCGCTAGTTTTGCGGTGTTTCTGCTGGTGATGATACATCCGACCTTTCAGTTGCTCGATCGATTGCGTCAGGAACCGTTACGGGAGTTAGCGGAGGAGGTGAAGGAGGAACGGGTTCCGGGTGAGGAACTGGTGGCTATCGGGTTTAAAAAGCCGTCGTTGGCGTTTTACACGGAGCAACCTGTTATCTATTTGTCCCGGCCGTCCCTGGGACGGGAATATTTGCGCGATCGCGTTCAGAATCATCCGGAATCCCCTTCGACGTTGGCGATCGCGGATAAGAAGCGGTTGCGAAAGTTGGGGTTGCGAGACGAACAGTTCGATCGATTGGACACAGAACAACGCTATCGATTGGTGCGGATTTATCACGATCGACTCGATAAGTTCACCCACAAAGATAACAATATTGATTAAATCGATCGTGCTACCATCGACTTTTCTTCTTTTTGTCTCGGACTGGCAATTCCGAGACTCAGGGGGTATCAAACGATTCAAACAAATGTCTGAATTTCACTATGGCTACGGTTCGACTCGAAAACGTTACCCGTCAGTTTCAAAACGTCACCGCCGTTGAAGACATCACCTTTGAGGTTCCCGACGGCGAATTTTGGGTGTTGGTGGGGCCGTCGGGCTGTGGGAAATCGACCATTTTACGAACGATCGCCGGTTTGGAACGGGCCACGTCCGGCCATCTCTACATCGACGAGACCCCTGTCGACGGGATTCCGGCGCGACAGCGAGACCTGGCGATGGTGTTTCAAAATTACGCCCTCTATCCCCACATGACCGTCGCGGAAAACCTCGCCTTTGGCTTGCGAATGCGTCGCGCCGAGGCGAAAACCATTTGCGATCGCATCGATCGCGTCGCCGAAATTCTCAATATCGCTCGTTTGCTCGATCGCAAACCCAAACAACTCTCCGGGGGACAACAGCAACGGGTGGCCTTAGGACGGGCGATCGTGCGTCAGCCTCGGGCGTTTCTCCTCGACGAACCCCTCAGCAACCTGGACGCGCAACTTCGGGAAGAAACCCGCGCCCAGCTTAAGGAACTGCACCAACAACTGAAAATTACCACGATTTACGTCACCCACGACCAGGTCGAAGCCATGACCCTGGCCGATCGCATTGTCATTCTTGATGGCGGTCGCATTCAACAAATCGGAACCCCCTTAGAGTTGTACGATCGACCCGCTAACCGCATGGTCGCCACCTTCCTGGGAAGTCCCCCCACGAACCTCTTTTACGCCACCTATGACGGGACGCAGTTCGACCTCGAGGGTCAAAAAATCCCGGCCTTACCCCTGCGCGATAATTTCGGCAAATCTTTACTGTCTCCTCAGAACACCGGACGGGGGATCGAGTTGGGAATTCGTCCGGAAGATGTGGAACTGGCCGACGCTGACAGCGGACAGATTCAGGCGAAGGTGAACATCGTCGAACCCCTGGGACGAGAAACCTTAGTGCGGGCGACGATTCTCTCGAACCGAACCGAAACGCCGCCGATTTTGAATTTCCTGACGCCGCCAGGGGTGCGCTTGCAACCGGGAGAGCGGGTTGGGCTGAACTTTCCGAGCGATCGACTCTCGGTCTTCGATCCCCAAACGGGACAGGTACTTCGCCATCCGCCCTCAATCGCTAAAACGGGTATTTCCCCTTAGACCGAGCCATCGCCCCAGGAAACGATTCGCCAAAAAAATCCGCGAAAATGCCCGTTCGCTCGTCGATGTGGTTCTCTAAACCCTCGTGATTTTGCCGATTCTGCAACTCGAATACAGGCCGGATCGATCGAGCGCCTGACCCCAAATAACTGTAGAACTTACGCAGAAATCGGGTTTCTGCGCAAGTCTTAAATTTAAGTTGCAATGACTATCGAATTGAGCCTCGTTTCGGTAGGGTAATACAGTAGGAAGACCAACCGGAAATATCGTTGCTTGCCGATAGGTTTCTGGAGTGAGAACGAGTCAAAAATTCCCTGAGATCGATCGCAGGGTTTTGGGGAATCGCCCTCGGTGGAGTTGAGGTTTTGCATGAATCGATCGAATCGCAATTTCTGGCTCGATCGCCTTCTCAGCCAAACCTTTATCGCGTATCCCTTCGTGGTACGTTCGTATCGTGTTTCTCGTGAGTCCCGTGTTAAAGTCTGTCCTGGCGTGGTTGTTTGCCGAAAAAAATCGGACTTACGACTACAGGCGCTTTTCTGCTGACAGCGACTATATCTTCGAGCCGAGCGAAGACGGAAAACTGGCTTGTATCACCAGTACGAGAGGTCTTCCCAAACCCGGAGATCTCCTCTTGCTTCCCGCCGGAGACGGCTCGGTCTGCTACCGCATTTTACAACTGGAAACTTACGGCGACTCCCCCGACCTCTGGACGGCTCAACTCGAACGAGTGGTTGAAGGGGCTTGACGGGTTAAAAGATTGACAAATAACAAAATATGTGATATATGAATTGCGTCAAGATTCCCTCGAGGAGCTGCATAGGTAAGCGATCGGGATCTCGATCGCCCCGTTGCTTCAGCGCAGGGAGTTTGTCAATCCGGCAGCGGCATCGAGGAAAACGCCGCTAGGAAGTTTTCCCTGTCCGCCGTCCGGACAGACGTCAGGACAATTGAGATTTGAGCTTATCTAACAGCGTCCCCTCTAACTTCACCTTGACTTCCAACCGTTGCGACTCGTCCCGCAACACCAATAAGGCTTTTCCGTCTCCGGTCACGCAATTCAACACTTCCGGTGTCACCTCTAGGGTCTCGTAAACCACAGTCGGCACCGCCACCCGCAACACCACTTTCGGCTGAGATTTCGGATAGACGTAAAGCTGTTGCCGCGATTCGTCGAGTTCTAACTGACGGGCGGTAATATTGTGCGTGTCCGTTTCCTCCGGTTTGCGCCAGTAGATAGTAATGCCTTTCAATTCCGGGTCGGTCATAGCAAAGCGATCGTCGAATCGCTGCGGTTGCCAATCGAGATCGTCACTGTTCCCGCCGTCGGGGAGTAAACGCTGTTGCCAGAGAATATCTTTTCCGGCTAACTTACCCCACCAGCGCCGAATCGTCTCTAAATTATCTGAGTTATCGGGGTTATTACTGCCGTATTGCCAAACGAGTTTGGATTCCATGAGAAGGCGTCTCGCTCTGTGATGCCAATCGGTTCTACAGCCAGTTTAACCGAGAGAGAGATGAGGAGAGGGGGAGATGCCAGTGTTGAGTACCTGCATCGCGGCGGGCTATCCCGTCGCCTGTGTCATCGGTGGCGGGTACAGTATAGATACGCACGTCACCACCGAGCGCCACAGGCTGTTATATCGCGTTGCCAGTTTTCGACCGTATCGGTGGTGAGGCGATCGCGCCAGTTTGTACGCTCACCATAGTTGTCAGCACCCCCGGCTGAAGCACGGGGGCTTCATGCCTCCAGCTTCAGGTAGCTG
>NZ_JBNGCO010000133.1:0-11021 GCF_049974805.1 Baaleninema sp. | reverse complement strand
ATTTTAAATGCCGCCCTGGAAGGGCGGGGCTTGAAACCCCTAATTTTCGGTCAAAACAGAGAGAACCCATCCCAGAAGGAGGCGAATTTTCATGGAAATTTTGGAATTGGGACATCCGGTATTGCGGGAAAAGGCAAGATCGATCGCCGACGTTCGTCAACCCCATATCCAACAGCTTATCGATTCGATGTTGGTGACGGTTCGAGACGCCGATGGCGTGGGTTTGGCGGCGCCCCAAATCGGCGAGTCCCTGCGTTTGTTGGTTATCGCCTCTCGTCCCAATTCTCGCTATCCCGACGCGCCGATGCTGGAACCGACGCCGATGGCCAACCCTCGCGTTTTGCGTCACTCTGAGGAACGCGCTTTCGGTTGGGAAGGCTGTTTGAGCGTTCCGGGGCGCCGGGGTTGGATTCCGCGATATCGGGAAGTTGAGGTGGAATATCTCGATCGATCTGGAAATTTACAGTGTCGGGTGTTGCGAGATTTTGTCGCGCGGATTTTTCAGCACGAATTCGACCATCTCGAAGGGTTGGTGTTTCTCGATCGCGTGCAGAATCCCAACGATGCGATTCCCGAATCAGAGTATTGGAAAAAAGTCAAGCCTCTCGGCGCGTAATAAAACGCGAAATTCATAATTTTTTTTGAAGATTCTCTTTGAAAAAAGAGAATTTTTTTGTTACATTCGATAAAAGTCTTTTCCGGGTTGGAGAGGACACCACAGAGACACAGAGGACGCGGAGGCGGAGAGGGTTTGGCCGCGAGCGGGTTTTCAATCTCTCTGTGGGTATACCATTGAGGAATTTCAGTCATTTCTAAGAAAATTTATTCAATTGTAAAATAGCCTATATTGGGTTTTATCCTGTTTGCGATTAACACAAAAAACCGAAGAATATATGCAAATAAATCATTTTAAAAATAGGGTTGTTGCGTGATTTTTTCATTAAAACTACTTCGTAAGAAACGGGCGATTGAAACATTCGTGAAATTCCGATAGATCGAAATCCAAAAACCCAAAATCAATTGATTCACAAGGAGAAACTTCATGACGAACCGTTTGGCAGACACGCAAAGCCTGTATTTACGCAAACACGCCGAAAATCCCATCGATTGGTGGCCCTGGTGCGACGAAGCCATCGAAACCGCCCGTCGCGACGACAAACCGATTTTCTTATCCATCGGCTATTCGAGCTGTCACTGGTGTACCGTCATGGAGGGGGAAGCCTTTTCTGACCAGAGCATAGCCGAATACGCCAACGCGAATTTCATCCCCATCAAAGTCGATCGAGAAGAACGTCCCGACATCGACAGCATTTATATGCAAGCCCTACAGTTGATGGTAGGACAAGGGGGTTGGCCGCTCAACGTTTTTCTAATTCCCGATAGTTTAGTCCCCTTCTACGGCGGAACCTATTTTCCGTTGACGCCCCGCTACGGACGACCGGGATTTTTACAGGTGTTGCAACAACTGCGACAGTATTACGACACCCAAAAAGAAAAACTCAAAGCCATCGAAACCGACATGATGGCCTCGTTGCAACAGGTGGCGTCGATTCCCCCAGAATTGGAAGGAATGGGCGATCGATCCCTGTTCGACAAAACCTTACTCGATCGGGGCTTACAAGTGAGCGTCAAACTCATCGAACCGGACGATCGCGCCCCCAGTTTCCCCATGATGCCCTACGCCAACGCCGCCTTACACGGGATGCGCTTCGACTTAGGGGAACAGGTGGCCGATCCGCGATCGACCTGCCAACAACGGGGACTCGACCTCGCCCTTGGAGGCATTTTCGACCAGGTAGGCGGCGGCTTTCATCGCTACACCGTCGATGAAACCTGGACGGTACCCCACTTTGAAAAAATGCTCTACGATAACGGGCAAATTCTCGAGTATTTAGCGAATCTGTGGCAAGCAGGAATGCAAGAACCGGCGTTCGATCGTGCCGTCTCGAAAACCGTCAGTTGGCTGCAACGGGAAATGACCGCCCCCGAAGGCTATTTCTACGCCGCCCAAGATGCCGATAACTTCGAGAAACCCGACGACACAGAACCCGAAGAAGGGGCATTTTACGTTTGGACGGATGCCGAATTGCGCCAACATCTCAGCCAAGACGAATACGCTGCCTTAACCGACGCCTTCGACATATCTCCGTCCGGCAACTTCGAGGGGCGCAACGTCTTACAGCGTCGCCGAGGCGGAACCCTCAGCGAAACCGTAGAAGCCGCCTTAGCCAAACTCTTCGCCCTGCGCTACGGCGATGGTGTCACCTTTGACGACCCCTTTCCCCCCGCCCGCAACAACCAGGAGGCGAAAAGCCGAGATTGGGCGGGGCGCATTCCCCCCGTCACCGATACGAAAGCGATCGTCGCCTGGAATAGTTTGACGATTTCCGGCTTGGCGCGGGCATCCGTGGCGTTCCAGCAACCGCGATATTTAGATCTCGCCCGGAACGCCGCCGATTTCATTTTGCAGAATCAATGGGTGGACGGACGCTTTCACCGCCTCAATTACGACGGTGAAGCCTCGGTGTTGGCGCAGTCGGAAGATTACGCGCTCTTGATTAAGGCGCTGCTGGACTTACACCAAGCGGGGGCGACAGGGTATTTAGACAACGCACTGAAGGTACAGGCGGAGTTCGACGAGTATCTCTGGAGTTTGGAATCTGGGGGATATTACAACGCGGCGAAGGACGCCAGCGACGACCTCATCGTTCGGGAACGAACCTATACGGACAACGCGACGCCTGCGGCCAACGGGACGGCTATGGAAAATTTGGTGCGGTTGGCTTTGTTGACGGAAGAGGTGGAGTATTTGGACCGCGCCGAACGGGGGTTACAGTCGTTCGTGCCGATTTTGATGCAGATGCCTCAAGCTTGTCCGAGTTTGGCGAAGGCGTTGGATTGGTTCCAACATGGAACAGTTGCCCGGACGACGGAAGCTGAGGTGGACGAGTTGTCGCAGCGGTATTTGCCGACGACGGTGTTGAAGGTGGCGTCGGAGTTACCGGAGGGGGCGGTGGGTATCGTCTGTCACGGGTTGATGTGTTTGGAACCGGCGGGAAGTCGCGATCGACTTCTCGAACAAATTCAGACGAAATCGCTCGAATCTCGGGGTTGAGGTTCAACACCGAGACACAGAGGACAGGGAGAGGGGGGTTGATAGAGGGAAGACAGGCTTCCCTCTATACTCTTGAGTCGTCGGAGTTTGAGGCGATCGGCGGATTTTGTATCCAAATTAACAAATTACACCCTAATCTCAGAAGACCCTTTACTGTTCGCGGAAAAGGGTTTCGTCGAAATAGGTTTCTTCGGTATCTGGAATCGAAGTGTTTAAGGTTGAGGGAGTGGGTAATCCGAGGAGGAGGGGGTAATTCAATTCTGAGCGGTGTTGCGAGAATATTTGGTAGTTTTTCAAGGATTCTCGGTAGCGGTGCGGTCGATCGTCGTTGGGATTGCGAAGTAAGCTGTACTGGGTGTCTCCGTCGATATAGAGGGTAAAAATGATGTTGAATAACTCGAAGAAGGATACGACCCAGTGACAGTCTTCTTCGGGATAGTCCATGTAGTATTGGACGAGTTGGGCGACTCGTTTTTCGAGGTGAAGGCGAGCGTGGGGACAGATTAGAATTAATCTCGCCAGGGTAATGACGAGGGTTAACAGGCTGCCTTGAGATGCCAATAAGACAAATAAGTCTGAAGGGGTTTTGCCGTTTGTGGTGGTGATTAAGTCGATGGTTCGGTTGCAAGTTCTTAAGATGATGGAGTTTTCTAAGGCATCGTCTTCGTCGAACTTGCACAGGCGATCGAGATAATTCGAGAGGCGCATCTCGAGTTTTTGTTGGATTTTGGGCATCCAACCGTAAAAGGTGACGTACTTGAGTAAGGCGACTTTGAATTGCGCGAAATTGAATTCGGGGATGGCGGTTAAAAAACTTTGGGCGAGGTGGGTGTAGCCGAATTTATCCCAGTTGGCAACGATAACTTTCAGAAGTTTTAGGACGCTATCGCCTAAGGCGGTGGGATTTTTAAAGCGGTTTTTGGGCGCGTTCGAGAGTTGCGAACGCGCGATATACATGGCTAAATCGAACTTGAACTGACATTTGAGTTGGTTGGAGATCGTCCGGGCGATTTCTTGTTGTTCTTGGGGATTCTCGGGATTGGCATACTGAAAGACTAATAGATAGGAGGTATAGCGTTCGCTCCAATGTTTGGGGGATTCTTCGGTTTGTTTTTTTTCGGATTTGTGTTTGGAAACTAAAAGTTGTAAGTCCTGGTAGTCTTGGCTTTCAACGAATTCTTTGAGCCAGTTGTTCAATCGCGATCGCACGAGCAAACCGCAGGGTCGATCGAAGTTGACTTCTTCAAAGGATTCGACTAATTTCAATACATTGTCGATATACCGTTCGGTTGCCCAGTTATTAATCAGGATGTAGCAACATCGTTTTAGGGTTTCGTGAAAGGCGTCTCGATCCTTTTTGAATAGCATCTCGAACAGCGCCTTTAACGTTTCTTCGTTGAGGTCAGTTTGTTGGTAGTTAAAAAACAAACACTGAAATTCCTCAAGGGCGCGTTCGGGTAAATATTTGTGAACGAGCTGTAGAACAAACTGGTAGATAACATCTTGACATTGTTCGATATCCATCGTCTTGCAAGCCTCACAGTTCGAGTGGCGGCGAGAACGTTGAAAGTCCGGTAGAACAAAATTCATGGCAGTTCCCGTCATGGCAGTTTCCGAAAAGGGTTGGGGAGGTATCGTCAGGGGGGAGTGGAACAAAATGGCTCTACGTTCGTCAGATATCTTAGGAAAACCTGGTAGATAACACCCCACCCTTACACTGCGTCACGATCGCCTTGGCGGTGATGAGGGGGATAGGTCTGGAACCGAAACCTAAACCCTCGATCTCCAGGTCTGCCTATCGCTTCGACTCATCTCGTAACACTCGACTCTGTCCAAAGGAACTGCATCGGACGGCTTGGGTTGGGAAAGTCGGTGCAGTTTTCGACCTCCAAGGTGTTACTGCGATCGAACGGTTGGGTTTTCGCAGCGATCGACCCCAAATTTTTCAAAAATTTACAAAAAATTCACAAAAATTTCTTGACTTTGTTGCGAAAACCTGGTTTTAGCCTCGTGTAACTCAGTAGCAGGGTGAGGAAAGTCCCTCGAGTGGCGATGGCCTCCCAAGGGCGAGTTGACGCACCGCCAGAAGATTAGACTGAAAGCGGTTCGATCGCACGCCAGAGACCCCCTCGCTCCCGCTGAACTCCAATCGCTTAGTCATGGACGATCTCAACGAACGGCTCTGTCAGCTCGTCGTAGAAGCTCGACGCTATCCCCTCGGAAGTGTCGAGCGCCAAAGGCGGCTTTGCCAGATTTACCGACTCGTGAGTCAATCCGGCAAACTGTGGCGAGATTCCGCCCCCTACTACAACGACGCTCTGCAGGAAATGTGGGAATACTGCTTCGATCGATTGGAGGAATACGACCCCAGGGTGAAACGAGTCACCACCTGGCTCGACGACGAACTCAAACGACGACTGAGGCGATATCGCGATCGACAACGCCGCGAAACCCACCGTAAAGTTGCGCCCTTAAAAACCGAAGACGGTTCGACGTTCGACCCTGTAGACGGTTTGCCCGCTCGAGAAGACGTTCGTCCCGCCTTAGACATTTGGTACAACACCCTCGATTGGGTGCGTCGCGACCCGGACGGTCGCCTGCAAAACACCTATTTTCGTCATCGACGGGACATCAACTGCCAAGTCTTGTTTCTCAAGCGATTTCCCACTGAAACCCCCTGGAAAACGATCGCGGAGGAATTCAACCTCGACGACGCCGCCACCAAAGATTTACCGAAATGGTACAACCGCCGATGTTTGCCGTTGTTAAGAGATTTCGGTGTTGCCAACGGCTATCTCGACGAGGCCGATCGCTCCACTCACAACAAGCAGCCATGAACAGCAAATCCCGTATTCTACAAGAGGCTGTCTCTATGCCCGTGACCGAGAACGCCAAACAACTCGCCCGTCAGTTTGCCGGCCAGCAACCGACGGCGGATAAAGCCCGTCGTGTATACCTCAATACCTTGGCCGTCTACGCGATCGATAATTTCCTGCGGATGATGGGCGTTGCCACGGCACCCGAGGCCGGGGATAGCTCGAATGCAGCCGTCCGCTTTGCCAGCGACACCGCCGATTTGCCCTTGGTGGGGCTGGGGCGGTTGGAATGCCGACCTTCGACAGATTCGACTGCGACAGTGTATCCGGTGCCGCCGGAGGTACGGGACGATCGCATCGGGTATACGGTGGTTCGCCTCGACGAAACTCAAGATCGCGCGACGCTGTTGGGCTTCGTTCCCCATGTACGGGAAGGGACGATTCGATCGCGGGATCTTCAACCCATCGAAGAATTACTGGTTTACCTCCATCGACTGCGGGTTACGGTTCCTGTGGCGTCTCCTCTGGTGATACCGCCTCAAACGGTTTTGAGTCGCTGGCTCGATGGGGTGTTCGAGAGCGGTTGGCAGGCGTTGGAAACCCTGTTCGAGACGCCTCATGCCGAATTGGCTTTTCGATTGCAACATCAAACGGTGAAACGCGCCAAACGCTTGACCGTCGGTTCGACTGCGATCGCCCTCACTGTGGCTTTGGATACGACGCAAACGCCGAAAATCGAACTGTTGCTGGCACTGTACCCCATCGAAGCGTCTTATCTTCCCCCCCATTTGAAATTGCTGTTGTTGGACGAAGAGGATAAAGCGGTGATGGAGGCGGAGACGCGCCAGGACAATCACAACGTACAATTCGAGTTTCGCGGCGAAACGGGCGATCGATTTAGTGTTCGGTTGGTGTTAGATGACGAAAGTATTACGGAAAGTTTTGCGATTTGAGGGTTGGCGAGTGGAGAGGGGGCGTTGGAACATCTTGCGCTGTACCAATCCTCGACATCCCCGGTATCTTGGAGATACCGGGGATGTGGTAAATGGTGGACATTTGCCAAAATTTTCAACAAAATTTTCAACAAAATTTTCAAACTTTCTCCCATCGAGAAGATCGATCGGGTCGAGTATGCTAGGCGTGAGGCGATCGAACATCGAACATGGCTCAAGTCGGGGTACTCAAGCTAGTCGGCCATATGGCATCGGGGTTTCAAGCCACCTTAACCCTCGGCGGTGAAGGGGAATTTCCCAGCTTGGAAACTACGGGAAAATTACCGCCAACCACGGACTTAAACCTCACCTATCGCCAATGGCAAGCCACTTATCGCCAACTGGGAAAGAGCGATCGCACTATCGTCCCCGAAAAAATCACCTACGACGGCTCTCCCAACCGCAGCCGGGAAGACTGTCGCCGCCACGCCGAACGCCTCCGACAGGCCTTCAATCAATGGTTAGCCGGCGAGGGCTTTCGCCCTGTGCGCGAATGCTGGCTCGAACAGTTGAACCCGACTGAAGAAACCCGCTTGGTGGTTCGCAGTTACAGCCGCTCGATTTTGCGTTTACCTTGGCATTTGTGGGATGCGGTGGAACCCTATCCCAACGTGGAAGTGGCGATTCACGTTCCCAGTACCAACGGACGCCTCGCCAAAGTCTCGACGCCGCCGGGGAAAGTTCGGATTCTCTCGGTTCTCGGCGACAGTCGCGGTATCGATACGGAGAGCGATCGCAGCCTCCTCGAAGGTTTACCGGGCGTCGAACTCACCACCCTGGTGGAACCCCAGCGTCAGGAGTTGAACGATCGCCTGTGGGATCAACCCTGGGATATCTGGTTTTTTGCGGGACACGGCCACACGAAAAACGGTAAAGGCCGCCTTTACATCAATGCTACGGATAGTTTGAGCCTCGACGAGTTGAAATACGGCTTGCGTCAAGCCATCGATCGCGGGTTGCAATTGGCGATTTTTAACAGTTGCGACGGTTTGGGGTTGGTGTGGGGACTCGAAGAGTTGCCGCTTCCTCAGTCGATCGTTATGCGCGAACCGGTTCCCGATATCGTGGCGCAAGCGTTTTTAAAATACTTTCTTAAAGCTTTTGCGGGCGGAAAATCCTTTTATCGATCGGTCCGAGAAGCCCGAGAACGCTTGCAAGGGTTGGAACGAGAGTTTCCTTGTGCGAGTTGGTTGCCGACGATTTGCCAACATCCGGCGGTGATTCCTCCCACTTGGGAAAGTTTGGGGGGCGAACGCCGCAAATCTCCCCGGCAAGATATTGTCACGATGGTATTCACGGATTTGGTGAATTCGACGGGAATTAAAAATTATTTGGAAGGGACTGATATTCGCGGACGAAATCGGAGTTATCTTGAGGAGATTTTGTTGCCGCACCGTCGGCGAGTTGAAGAGAGTTTAAAACAATACAAAGGTCGCGTTGTTAAAACTGAAGAAGATGCCTATTTTTTAGTTTTTGCTAATCCTGTACAGGCGGTAAAATGGTCGATAAATTTGCAAGAAAGCCACCGAAATAACCCGATTCCTACACCTTTTGGCAATTTAGAGGTTCGCATCGGAATGCACACGGGCAGTCCGTTACATGAAGGTTCGGATTTTATCGGTCAGGAGGTGGATTATGCGGCGCGAGTCTCGGGTTTTGCCAACGGCAAACAAATTTTGCTATCGGAGGTTACGGCGGCGTTAATTCGTCAGGAAAAACGAATTCGAGCTACGTTAGAACCTATGGGAGAGCGCCTGTTAAAAGGCATCGGAACCGCTCCTATTTTTAAGTTGAAGTATCGCAAGGATTCTGATTCCGATTTGAGAAAGGTTTTCCCGAAGAAGGGAAACGTCCGAGGGGAGGTTTGGCGAAGTTTAGCCAACCCGATCGCTCTCGCGGTGATGGTGGCGGGATTGGTTTTGTGGGGACGCTGGCAGGGCTATTTTCAACGGTGGGAATTGAAGGCTTACGATAGGTTAATGCGACAGCAACCCGTCCTCGGACTTGACGATCGCGTTACGGTGGTGCGCGTGACGCAAGAGGATATCGATTTTCTCGACCAACCGGAGGAAGAAACGGATTACGGACTGCGATCGCTCTCCCATCGTAGCCTCGATCGATTGATTTCTATTTTGGAAAACTATCAACCCCGCGTGATGGGATTGGATATTTTTTTACTGGGAAAAATTGACGATCGCTATGGAACTTTAAAACAAGCTTTGACGGAGGGTCGGTTGGTGTCGGTCTGTTTCGATCGATCGAATTTGTATTCGGACGATATCGAAGCTCCCCGCGAGTCTCCGGTGGACGCCATCGGTTTCGTCGATCTTCCGGTAGACGAGGATATGGTGACGCGCCGCAGTCTCTTATTTCGAGGTATCCGAGACGAGTCGGTTTGTCAAACGAAAACCGCTCGATCGTTTAGCGTCGTCTTGGCGTTGAAGTATCTGGAAGCGGAAAATATCTCCCGTGAGGATGATTCCGACGATCGGTTTTTCCAAGTTGGCGATCGCAAGCTTTTCTCGTTAAACCTCCATCGCGGCGGCTACCATCACCGGGATTCGGGGATCGATCGTGCGTTTCAAATTTTGCTGAACTATCGACCCTATGGCGACTATACCCGCGATATCGCCAACGTGGTGTCGTTACAACAGGTGTGGAACGAAAAACTGCTTGAGGGAGAACTGCGCGATCGCATTGTCATCATCGGCGTCGATAAAGTCCATGTCGATCGTCACCGCACCCCTTTCAGTCAAAACGAGCGCGTTGAAGAGACGATACCGGGGGTGTTCGTTCACGCGCAAACGGTGAGTTTTCTCCTCGATGCGGCGATGGGAGAACGTCCGCCGATTTGGACTTGGCCGGCGTGGGGCGATGGTTTCTGGGTGTTTCTGTGGTCCAATGTCGGCGGAATCGTCGCCTGGGGTGTTTGTCGCCAGTCCGGCCAACACCTGAGTGGGGGGCGCGGGTTCCTGGTGGTGGGACTGGGGAATACAGCCGCGTTTGTCCTGTTATACGGAGTCTGTTGGGGCGTTTTCAGCCAAGGCGGTTGGATTCCCCTGGTTCCCGCTGCGATGGCGCTGTATCTGACGGGCATCGGCGTCACCGCGAATACAATACGGATAGCCCGAATCGATCGATAGCTATATCGGGGACTTGCTATGAAGTTAAAACACTCGGCGATTCAATTGACGGCGGCCGCCCTTGCGGTTGCAAGTTGGACGAACCTCGTCCGAGCGGTGGAACCGAACTCGATGGCGGTTGCGAAAAAGCTGCCCCTGTCGATGACGAACCGACTGGCGGCAGAAGGGGGAAATCAAGAGGTTGAAGATACGGTTCCGGCGGGAAGTTCCGTAATCTGGCAAAATCGCCGCCAGCAGGAAGCTGAAGGCGCTCGCGTTCCGGGGGGGACTTTTGGTTCGACGGACTGTCCGAGGCTCGATCGATCGTTGGCGGCGTTGGTACCGGGGCGCGATGGGGACGCTTTTGGGCTGTTTACGATGCAGGAGCGTCCGCAATTTTGGTTTTACGTTCCCTATCCGTCAGATTCGCCGGAATTAATCTTGACGGCGGAGTTTGCGATCATCGATCTCAGCAACGACGAGGTAATTTACGAACAGCGGGAATCTTTGGCGGAGACGCCGGGAATCATAACGGTTTCGCCGACGGTGACGC
This sequence comes from Baaleninema sp., assembly GCF_049974805.1. Lineage (NCBI taxonomy): Bacteria > Bacillati > Cyanobacteriota > Cyanophyceae > Oscillatoriales > Oscillatoriaceae > Baaleninema > Baaleninema sp. The sequence continues at coordinate 423 of NZ_JBNGCO010000133.1, read as the reverse complement.
TCACTGAAGGGACATCCTATGCTTGGGAATTTGCGATTACGTGCGGCGACAGCGATCGCGTCTATGTGAGCGGTTCGATCGAGCGGATTTCCTCCCCTATTGCTCTACCGCCACCTCTCGACGATCGAATTCTGTTTTACGCTCGAGCAGGGGTATGGCCGGAACTGTTGGCTTCGATCGATAATCTATACGATGTCGATCGAGATTTAGCCCGGGAACGCCTGCGCCAGTTATTTACATCGAACTCGGTGAATTTAGGCGATTTTGTCGAGGAAGTCGATGTGTTTTTCCAGAACAATTAACTCAGTATCCCACTAAAACAAACGGGGCCCAGTGGTACGGACTGCGATATTTTGGGTTGACTTTTAGACTTTTTTGTGCTAAATGAAGTGCCTCTGTTTGACTGGAGCCGCTGACTAAATA
>NZ_JBNGCO010000132.1:0-11100 GCF_049974805.1 Baaleninema sp. | reverse complement strand
TTATAGCAGAGTCGCCCTGAAAGGGCGAGGCTTTAGACCCAAAATTTCTGGTAATCGCGATCTTGGATGAGATCGCCGCCGTCTGTCAAAATGTCCATCGTTCTTTACGGAAAATGAGTGTAAGCCCCGACAGTGAGGAAACCGTTAGAGGAAAACAGTCAGAGATGCCCTCAGTCTAGCCGACAGAGAAGGGGTAACTCGACCAGACAGAGGGGGAGATCGATCGCCGACACACCCCCCGCCACCTTACAAAAACCGCCGAAACTCAGGATTCTCCTTCAGTTGGGCCAGAACCTTCTTAATCTCCTGCGTCCGAGACTTATGAACAATTAACGTCGCCTTCCCATCCCGAACCACCACCAAATCCTCCACACCGATCGTCACGATGAGTTCCTCCTCATCGCTGCTATACAAAATCGACCCCTGAGTGTCTCGTCCCACATGACAGGCCTGTTCCACATTAGCGGTGTTCCCCTCGTGGAGGCGTTCCAGGGCGTTCCAATCCCCCAAATCGTCCCAGCCGAAATCCACAGGTAAAACATAAGCCAGCTTGGTTTTTTCCATCAACGCATAGTCGATACTGATTTTCTCCAACGTGGGATAAGCGGCGACCCCTTCTTCCGACAAACGAGAGACCAAAGTGGGGGCGTAGGATTGCAGTTCCGAGAGGGTGACGCCAGCCCGAAACACGAAAATTCCGCTGTTCCAGCTAAAACGTCCCGAAGCGAGAAAATCCTTCGCCGTCGCTTCGTCGGGTTTTTCCGTAAACCGGGCGACGCGGTAAGCGGAAAGTCCGGACACTTCCCCGTATTCCGTTCCCTGTTCGATGTAACCGTAGCCCGTAGAGGGATAGGTGGGTTTGACGCCCAAAGTGACGATGGCGTCTTCCGTCTTCGCCAGTTCCGTGGCCGCTTTGAGGGTGGATTGGAAGCCCGCTTCATCGGCGATGGCGTGGTCGGCGGGGAAGAAACCCACCACAGCGTCAGTGTTGTAGCGTTTGGCGATTTCTAGGGTCGTCCAGGCCACTGCTGGGGCGGTATCCCGGCCTTCCGGTTCCACGAGAAGGTTGGCGTCGGGGAGTTGGGGGAGTTGCTGGCGAATTCCCTCGACGAGGTGAGATGCGGTGATAACCCAGAGGTTTTCCCAGTCCCCGGCTAGGGGGAGTAATCGATCGGCGGTGGCTTGAAGGAGACTGTTTCCGCTACCATCGAGACTGAGGAATTGTTTGGGGCGTCGGATGCGGCTGAGGGGCCAGAACCGTTCGCCTTTTCCTCCGGCGAGGATGACGGGAATAAAGACCATAGTGAGTGTTTGAAGTCGTGGTTTTGAGGTTGCACCCATTTTGGCATTGTGGCGTGGGATCGATCGTTGAAAATCGAGGTTCTCGATTAAACCTCAACCCCCTCAATCTCAGCATCTGAAAGGTCGTACAGTTCCCGTAATTTCTCTAATTTCTCTTCGTCAGGATGCCAAAAACCCCGGCCGTGGGCTTCCAACATCCGCCCGACAATGTTGCGAAACGCCTCGGGATTGGCTTGGCGTAACTTCGCCGCCATCTCCGCATCCAAAGCATAGGTATCGGAGGCTTGGTCGTAAACCCAGCCTTCGCGGAAATCCGCCGTTCCCGCCCAACCCATTAACGCCGTCATCCGTTGGGAAATCTCGTAAGCCCCGCCAGACCCCTGGTCGGCCATAGCATTCGCCCATTTGGGGTTGAGAAGTTTGGAACGATATTCCAACCGCAAGACTTCATCTAATTTGCGCGGGGTGGTGTCTTTGGAAAAACTCTCGACGACGTTCGTCGTCACCTTCCCCCCTGACTTCATTTCGGCGGCTTTTTTCAATCCTCCTGTGTTGGCGTAATACTCCTGAATGTCCGTTAAGCCGTATTCCACTGAGTCGATTTCCTGAACCACCCGCCCTGTGGACTTTAACAGGCTGTCGAGAACTTCGGGACGGGCTTGTCCTTTGTCCTGGCGTCCGTAGCTGTAGCTGTTGCGACTGCGCCAGGTATTCCCCAACTCTTCCTCCGATTCCCAGTTACTATCGACGATTCGATCGTTCACTAACGACCCGAAATCCCCGGCTGGGTTGGAAAACAGACGCGCTGAGGTATTCTCAATTCCCTGTTGCTGCAATTCTAAAGCGTGTTTGCGGATGAAGTTCTGGGTAATCTCCTCCTCCGCTTGCGCCGCCCGTAAAAACAAATCGTCCAACAACTCGATAATATTGGCGAAGCTATCGCGGAAAATCCCCGATAAGTTCCCTAATACGTCGATGCGGGGATGTCCCACCTCTTCTAAAGGTTTCAACTGGTAACGGACGATGCGCCCGGTTCCCTCTTTCACGGGTTCTGCGCCGACGAGTTCCAAGAGGATGCCGATCGATTCCCCTCGGGTTTTAATGGCATCTAATCCCCACAACATCACCGCCACGGTTTCGGGATATTCCCCATGTTCTTCGAGATGCTGGTCAATGAGTTTATGGGCAATTTCTCGACCGCGTAAGGTCGCCGCTGGGGAGGGCATCCGATAGGGGTCGAGGGCGTGAATGTTTCGTCCGGTCGGTAATACGCCGATTCCGTCCCGCAGTAAGTCGCCCCCCGGTGCGGGGGGAACGTATTCGCCGTTCAATCCTCGCAGTAGGTTGGTAATTTCTTCTGGGGTTCGTAACAGTAAGTCTCGAATTTGTTCGGCTTCTTTTAACGCTTCAGAGTTGCCGTTTAAGTCGGAATTTGAATAAGTTTTATTATGATACGCTACGGCATAAATTAACTCCGGTGACAGTCTATCTTCAAAATAAGCTTTGAGATAAGACTCGATATCTTCCGGTTGCGGTTCCTTTCCAAAAACATGAAACCCCGAGGAAAATAAACGCTGTTCGACGACTTGCAAATACTCGTAAATTTTGCTAAAATAGGGGTTTAAAACCTCGTTGCTAAACAGTCTTGAATTTTCCAAATTAAAGGAAATGCCGAGTTTTTGAGCTTCCTCTAACGGACAGTCTGCACTGAGTCCGCTATCGACAATTTTTTGACAAATAACTTCTTTTAAAGCCGCGTTTTTCTGCGGGTCTTCTCTGTATTCTCCAATCAACTCTCGCAGCGATGCCAGTTCCTTATACAGCCCAGCACGACCGTAGGGCGGGACGTTGTGGGAAATCAAGACGCCGTAGCCGCGACGTTTTGCTAACATGGATTCTGAGGGGTTGTTGGCGGCGTAAATATAGAGGTTGGGAATATTTCCGAGTAAAATATCAGACCAAGAATAACCCGTATTTCCCAAGGGCGAACCGGGCAACCATTCGACCGTCCCGTGCATGCCGAAGTGAACGATCGCATGGGGTTGATATTTATTTTGCAGCCATTTATAAAAGGCTGTATATTGCGGATGCGGTGTCATATCTCGCTCGAACATCAAGCGCATGGGGTCGCCAGATAAACCTAACGGCGGTTGCACGCCAATCCAGATATTTCCAAGTTGCACGCCGCCGATAGCCAACTCGTCGCTGTAGGTTTTGATTCCCGTTCCGGTGAGGGATTTCCACTGTTTTTCGATGCGGTGCGTCAGGAGATACCCCAACCATCGATCGAGGGTTTTCGCGTTCACCGTCGTAATCTCTTTTTCGAGGGGATTGGCTTCGTCAGCTTCCTTAACCCGGCGAATCAATTCCTCGCCGTCTTCGGGAATTTCTCCCACGTCGTAGCCTTGTTCTTTCAACGCCTGGAGAACCCGAACGATCGATCGACCCACGTTCAACAACGCCGCCGTGCCCACCGCCCCGTATCCCGGCGGAAAACCATAGAGAATCACAGCAATTTTACGCTGTTCTGGGGGTGTATTTCGCAACGCAATCCAACTTTTCAGCCGTCCGATAAGCCGCTGCACCCGTTCCGGAATCAAATAAATTTCTTCCCCCACCAAACCGCCGAGGGGAACGGTATCGATCGCCCCGTCCAATTCCGGCAAAGCATACAAAACCACACTTTGCAAGCCGCCGATACCCTGTCGCGTCCACGAATAAATATCTTGAATTAACAGCGGTGCAGCAATAATATAAGGAACGTTTTTCGCCGACAAAATGCGTTTGGCCACTTCCACCTGTCGCCCCGCTTCCATGGACCCCGCCGGACCGCCGACGAGGGGAAATCCAATCGTCGAAACGATCGCATCCACTGCTACCGCCTCCTCCGACAGGGACAGCGACGCCTTTTCTCCCCGCTGGCGTTGCTGGGTTTCGTAGGTGGAAGTCATCCAATCTCGGACTGCCACGTGACCCTCGACGCCGTTGATGAAAATCGGAAGCGGCGTCAGTCCCGCCTTTTCAAAATAACGAATCAGTTTGGGAATATAAGGCTGTTTGGTGACGACGTGCTTGCGATAGAGGAGAATGCCAATAACGGGGGTTTGCGTTTCGATTCGCGATCGATACCACTGTAAATAGGCATTTGGCGAAGTGAAATAGCCCTCGTAATCGGGATGTAACAGCCCCATATTGGGGGTTTCGATGGGTTCGGGAATTTCGCCGACGGACAAGCCGAGGTATTTTTCCCCGAGAATCCAGAACATGGCGGCGACGTTTTCCGTTCCCCCAGCGTTCCAATAGCTATAGACAATCAGCCAGTTGCGGAGGTCTTGAACCTTCTTAACGGGAACGAATTTGAGGAGTTTCGGTCCCACTTTCAGAAAACTGAGATATCCGGCGAGTTTGTCTTCTTCCCGTCCGCTGGAAAACTTACTGAGGATAAATTGAACGGGTTTGGGCATTCCTTTGGGTTTTTCGCCGATACTGAACGCCCCCAGTCGCGTCAAACTCATCAATTCCAACGCCGACTCGAAGACGAGACGAACGGGAATTTGTTGCACTCTCTCCCGCAACCAGAGAACGCTGTCGTAGTCGAAGATGAGACTGGCGAAGAAGACATCAGCCCCCTCTAAGGCGGCGGCGATTCGATCGCTTTGACGGGTGAGGTCTCGATCGCTAAAAGTGATAATCTCAAGTTCGGGACAGTTCGATCGAGCCAGTTCCGCCGCTTGACGATACAAGTCCGCGTTGAACGATTCAAACCCAGCAATCAGAACGATGCGTGCCATAACCCAACGCCTACAACGGCTCTCAGCACTTTGATTTTAACGATTGGCCGAGGAGAATTGCTAGAAAAGACGAGACGACCTGTTCAGGTAAACTTCTCTCCTCATCCCCTCATCCGCTGTTTCCACCATCGTTGAAACCCGGCTTTTTGCAATTCGATGGCGATTTGTCCCACAACCAGAGGAAACAAACTCGCCGCGAAAATCAACAACCACCCTCCAACGCCGGGATTGACGACTTTCAACACCTGATTCAAACCGGGGAGGTACACCGCCATCAGCAGCAGTCCCGTCGAAACGAGTAACGCCCCCCAAACATAGGGATTCTGGGCGATTTCGTTACGGAATAGCGGAGAGTTTCGATCGCGCATATTAAAAACGTGCCACAATCGCCCAAAGGCCAAACTCAGAAACGATACCGTCACCGCCAACTCTTGCGGCCAGTTCAACAGTCCCAAACACAGCCAAAACACTCCCAACACCGTAAATCCAATCAGACCGCCGTAAGCAACGATCGAATGCCACTGACGTTTCGCTAAAATCGGTTCGCGGCTGTCTCGCGGCGGTTCCTCCATCAAATGGGGACTTCCTCGCCCCACCCCCAACGCCAACGCCGGAAAGACATCGTTCACCGCATTGAGAAACAGAATTTGTAACGGTAACAGAGGAAGCGGGGCGTTAATCAAAGACGCCACCGCCACCGCTACAATTTCCCCAGTATTTCCCGACAGCAGGTAAATCGTAAACTTGCGAATGTTCCCGAAAATCGCCCGTCCCTGTTCCACAGCGGCGATAATCGTCGCGAAGGCGTCATCTTGCAACACCATATCCGCCGCTTCGCAAGCCACCTGTGTCCCCCGTTTCCCCATAGCCACGCCGATATCAGCTTTCTTCAAAGCGGGGGCGTCGTTGACCCCGTCCCCGGTCATCGCCACCACGTCGCTGTTGTGTTGATGCAACGCAATCAAATTCAGTTTTTGTTCGGGACTGACACGGGCGAAAATGGGAATCTGAGACAATCGATCGCGGTCTTTATCCGAAAGCTGTTCCAACGGTTGCAGTTCTTTCCCGAGTTTAGCCTCAGTTTCCCGTTCCGTAGTCAACCCCACCGCAAGCCCCACGTTACGGGCGGTAATGGGTTGGTCTCCCGTCACCATAATCACGCGAATTCCCGCGTCGTGACAGTGTTCGATGGCGATTTTCGCATCCTGACGCGGCGGGTCGAGGAGTCCGCAAACCCCCAATAACGTCAAGTTTTCATAAGGATGCGCCTCCGCGTCGTCGGCGGTTCTACAGGCGAAGGCCAGCAACCGCAATCCCTCTTTTGCCATTGTCGTACATCGATCGTCCCAGGCTTGGCGTCGCTTGTCGTCCCACTCGACTCTCCCCTCTGGCGTTATCACCTGGGAACAGACGGAAAACACCGACTCGGGCGCCCCTTTCACCGCCACGAAATACCCCTCGTCGCTTTCGTGAAACGTCGCCATCATCTTGCTTTCGCTGTCGAAGGCCACTTCTCGGATTTCTGGATATTTCTCTCTCAGAGAATTTTGACGCAACTGGGCTTTCGCCCCCGCCACCAGTAGGGCGATTTCCATGGGGTCGCCGATGGCGGTACTTTTGTCGGTGTCCGGGTTGTCGGCTAAGGCGGCGTTGTTGCACAACACCCCCACTTCCAACAGTCGCCGTAGGGCGTCCTCCTGGCGGGGGTCTTCCGGTTCCCCCTCTCGTTTGAACTCCCCTTCTGTGGAGAGTCCTTCCCCCGTCAGTTCCACGGTTCCCGACTCGAGAACCAATTGCGTCACCGTCATGCGGTTTTCTGTGAGGGTTCCGGTTTTGTCGGTACAGATGATGTTCGTCGCCCCCAGGGTTTCGACGGCGGAGAGGCGGTTGATAATGGCGTTGCGTTTGGCCATGCGCCACATTCCTCGGGCGAGGGCGATGGTGGCGACGATGGGTAAGCCTTCGGGAACGGCGGCCACCGCTAGGGCGATGGCGGTTTCGATGGTCAGCAACAGGTCTTTTCCGCCGATGATTCCGGCCGCGGCGACGAGGGCGGAAATGGCCAGGGTCAACCAAATTAGGCTGCGACCGAGTTTGTCGAGGCGTTTTTCGAGGGGGGTGATTTCTTCTTCGGCGGAGGCGGTGAGTTCGGAAATGCGTCCGAGTTCGGTGTCGGTTCCTGTGGCGACGACGACCCCTTCTCCGGACCCCCGCGTGAGGGCGGTTCCGCGAAATAGGATATTTTTGCGATCGGCGATGTCGGTTTCTTCGTCTAACGTCTCGGCGGTTTTGCTGACGGGGACGGATTCTCCGGTTAGGGCGGATTCGTCGATTTGCATTTTGGAGGCTTCGAGGATTCGCAAGTCCGCTGATACGATGTCGCCGCTTTCGAGAACGACGAGATCCCCTGGAACTAGGTTTTCGGCTGCAATTTCGCAAACCTCCCCGTCCCGCCGAACTTTGGCTTTGGTTTTACTGAGTTGTTTGAGGGATTCCATGGATTTGACCGCCTGCATTTCGGTGAAAAATCCGATGGATGCGTTCAGTATAATGGCGATGACGATGGCAATGCCTTCGATCCATTCTTGGAATAAAAACGATAAAATTGCCGCGATGCTGAGCAGGGCGATAATCGGGCTTTTGAATTGGTCGAGAAATATGTTTAGGGTACTGCGGCGTTGGGTTTCTTTGAGACGGTTTAAACCGTAGCGTTTTTGACGTTTGCGGATTTCTCGAGAATTCAGTCCGCGATCGACCCCGACGGATAATGTTGACAACACCTCGGAAACGGGTTTTAGGCTGGCTTTTTGGCTGTTTATCGGCGTTTGGCTTTCTGGCATATGACTTTCTGAAACGGCAAAGCGAACGGTTCTATTTTATTCTCTCGGTTCTATTGTATTTAATTTTAGAATTGGCTTTTTTCTCAGATTTTTTGTTTTAATTTTTGTATCTTTCAGTTGACATTTATCTTTGTGATTAATAAACTATAACTAGTCGATTTAAAAGACGAATCGGCTGGCTTTATCCTGCCGTTTTTTTGTGGAGTCGGGGAACATGCGAGGTTCTCAACCGAGGGAGTCTCGCCTTTCGCAGCCGCATTGCGAACAAGGCAGCCACGAAAGAAAGACACTAGCGTTCCTCCTCGGTGTCGAGGGCTTGGAGTTGCACCGTCAACACGGAACAGGGGGCGTTGTGCAGGACGTAGTTACTGACGCTGCCCAAGACGGCTTCGCTCAAGCCTTCGCGGCCGCGTCGTCCCACAACGACGAGGTCGGCGTTCCATTCTTCGGCCAGTTGACAAATCCAAAACCCCGGTTCGCCGATATTGGACTCGCAGGTGGCTTCGACGCCTCGCAATCGGGCTTCTTCTTCGTATCGTTTCAGCCAGGATCTGGCTTCGTTGAGTTTGTCTTGATATTCGGGGTGTTCGGTTTGGGGCAGTTCTGTGGAGACGGGGGAATACCAGCCCGCCCCGATTCCCGTTCCCAAGGGGGTCGGCGTCGGGGTGACGACGGGTTCGTTGAGAAAATGAACCAGTTTCACGTCTGCGGTGTGCGGAACGGCGATCGACAAGGCGCGATCGAACACAGCTTTGTCAAATGCCGATCGATTGAGTGCGACAAGGATTCGATCGAAACTCATATAACTCTCCTTTTGTGTGTAACGTCAAGATTTCGCCTCATGGGTCGGTGGGGCGCGGTGCGTGACGCGGGAAGGTCAGGGAAGGGTGGGAGGCGAGGATTTTTCTGTCCGCATCACGGCACCCTACGGCTTTCCTTCATCCCCTTATCTCAGCGGCGGAACTGCTGGCGAAGAAGTCGCGATACAGTTGGTTGAGGTGAGATTGGTAGACGCGATCGAGCTGTCTGGCGACGCTGGACCAACTGAAGTGTTCTTCGACTCGCTGGCGTCCGGACTCTCCGAGTCGATCGCGCCATTGGGGGTTTTCTAAAATTCGCGCGATGGCCTCGGCGAAACCTTCTACATCTTTCGGCGGAACCAGCAATCCGGTTTCTTCGGGAACGACGGTAAACTTCAAACCGCCCACATCACTGGCCACGACGGGGGTACGGCTGGCCATGGCTTCGATGGGGACGAGGCCGAAGGGTTCGTAGTGGCTGGGAACCACGCAGACATCGGCGGCGGCGAAGTATTTCGGGAGTTCGGTACGGCTCAACTGTCCCGTAAAGGTGGTTCGATCGCGCAGGTTCAATTCATCGACGATGGCTTCGATGCGTTCCCGTTCGTCGCCGTCTTTGTGACCGGGACGACTCCCGCCAGCGATGGCGAGGCGAAACGAAAAGCGATCGCGGACTTGCGGCTGAGCCATCGCTCTGACGAGGGTTTCGATGCCTTTGCGGGGGTCGAAGCGTCCCACGTACAAGACCAATTTTTCCTCGGGTTCTAAGCCTAAGAGCGTTCGGCCGGTATGGCGATCGACCTCTCCGAAATGGTCGGTATTAGTACCACAGGGAACGATTTCGATATTGCCTTTATCTGAAACGTATTCTCTGAGATCCGACTGTTCTTGAGGACTGGTCGAGATCGCGCAATCGGATTTTTCCAAACAGTCTTTTTCAATTTGCAAGCGGGTTTTGGCAATCTCGGGAATCGATTCGACGGTATCGTATTTCACCGCCCCGAGAGAATGATAGGTATGCACCCAAGAAACGGGGCGATGTTTGCGAATTTCTCGACCCACCCAACCGGAAAGCCAGTAATTAGTATGAATTAACGGATGTAGCGTGTCGTCAGTTCGCGGAACCTGTAAAAATTCTCGGAGAAATTCCGGCAGACACTCGAACAGTTCTTGTCGGTTGATGAAGCGTTCGGGTCCGGCTTTCAGGCGAAAGGTGCGACAGCCTGGGTTGTGATAAACGATACTATCTTGATTGGGATCGGTGCGGCGGGTAAACATATCGACTTGCCAACCCAATCGCGCTAATCCTTCTCCGACGCGGCGCACGTAAACGTTTTGACCTCCGGCTTCTTCTTTCCCGATGGGAATCGCCGGATCGCCGTGAACGGATATCAGCGAGATGTGACCGCGATGTCCCTCAGTGGCGTAACTCATACAACAACTCTCTTGAATATTCTAACGGATGACGCTACTGCGATCGTCTTCTATTTTCTGGATCGATCGCATCTATCGTCCGATGGAAATTTTTGACCGCTGCGATGTCTCTTGGGGATGTCTCTCTAGGTTTTTGGGTTTTTTGAGGGCGTTTTTGGACTTAATTCATAAAAGTTAAGGTGAGTTTAAGGCTGTGAGTTGAACTGGCGTAAAGTCCCCTGGAGACTTGCGATCGAGTTCTTCGTTCCTTCCGGGGAACACTCGATATTCGAGTTCGACCTATTTGACTGAGTCGAAGGTGGCAATTCTCAAATCTCTTTTTGCCAAAATGGACGTAGCTGCATTCAATCGATAAACCATTGATAAGTTGTACCCTCGCTCCCGCTGACGAACTGCAAGTTGTCGCCAGGTTGGCATTAACCCTCGCCATCGGTGCGATTATCGGCATCGAACGCGAAGTCAAACGAAAAGCCGCCGGGTTGCGGACGAATATGCTCGTCGCCTTCGGTTCGGCGTTAATCGTTCTCGTTCCCATTCAATTGGGGATCGCTCAAGAAAACCCCGAAGCCTTTATGCGAGCGGTTTCTGGGGTGGTTTCTGGTGTCGGCTTTATCGGAGCGGGTACGATTTTCCAAAATCCTCAAGTTCGCGGTTTGACTTCCGCCGCTGCGATTTGGATGTCTGCTGCTTTGGGAATTATTGTGGGTAGTGGTTTGTTGGGACTCGGTTTTTCCTGTTCGCTGGTGACTTGGGTGGTTTTGCGAATGTTGGGAAAACTCGAAAAACGCTGGGCGAAAACGAGAAAGTAGATACATCTGTGGTATTGGGATCGAAATGGAGATGCACGGGGATCGATCGCCCTCATACTCTGTTTTTATTTGACTACTCTCCGCGCTAAAGCGACGGAGATTCCCCGGAGGGATTTCAGCACTT
>NZ_JBNGCO010000131.1:0-11262 GCF_049974805.1 Baaleninema sp. | reverse complement strand
AGTAACTACCTGTGGGTAGGAATCACCGTCCTTCTAGGGCGGTGAGGATGTCAAAGGAAGGTCGTCAGGCGGGGCTTGAAGAAGGTCGTCAGGCGGGTCTTCAGGAAGAAGCGGCGGCTATGGTGCTGCGACTACTCCCTCGACGGGTTGGGGAAATTCCCCCTGAAATTTCGAGTCAAATCATAGCGTTACCGCTGGCACAAATAGAAGCCCTAGCAGAAGCATTATTAGATTTTACGAGTTTCGACGATTTGCAAACTTGGTTGCAGGAAAATACTTCCGAGTCTTCTTCTGAATAATAGAAGTGGGTATTCCGAGTTTGTGACTCAAGCGGGTCTCGATCCTCTCAATTCTATGATGGAGTATGTGGATATTGAAACTCCTATTTCCCCCTCACCCATTTCCACAAATCCTCCAACACCACGTACAACACCGGAACCACAATCAAACTCAACAGCGTCGAAGTTAACAACCCGCCGATAATCGCTACCGCCATCGGTTGGCGCAACTCCGCCCCCGCCCCCAATCCAACGGCGATCGGCATCATTCCCAATACTGTCGAAGCCGTTGTCATTAAAATCGGACGCAATCGCACGACACCTGTTTGTAAAATGGCTTGAATGCGGTTTTTTCCCGCCTTCCGCAACTGATTCGCGTAATCCAACAGCAACAGGGCGTTTTTATCTAACAATCCCAGCAGGAAAATTAACCCCAGCAGGGAAATAATCCCGAAGTCGCTTTGCGTCACCAGCAACGCCAATAACGCCCCCACCATTGCTAAGGGAAGTGACAACCCCACTACTATGGGTTCTAATAAGCGTCCGAAGGGTAGCACCAACAACGCCAACATACAAACGACGGATAAGGCTAGGGTTCCCCCGAAACTGCGAAATACTTCGCTACTGCGTTCGGCGTCTCCGCCTAAATCCAACTGCACGTCCTCGGGGATGACGGTTTGGGCGATCGCAACGACTTTATCGGTGACGTTTCCCAACGCCTCCCCCCCGCTGAGGTTGGCTTCGATGTAGGCGACATGCTGTCCCCCCTGGCGGGTAATTGTCTCGATGGTTCCGTTTTCGTTTCCGCCGATGATTTCCACGTCTGCAAGCCCCGGTAAGGCTTCCATTTCTTCGGCGATGTCTCTGGCGGCTCGATCGAGACTGTCTAAATTGTCTCCTAACAGGGCGATTTGTAAGGGTTTGGTATCGCCGATTTCGACGAATTGGATGTCTTCGACACTCAGTTTGACGCCTTCGAGTTTGGGTAATTCCTCTCGCAGTTGCGCTTGGATGGTGACGGTGTCGGTGGTGCGATCGCTCTTTAATTGAACGTAGAGTTTTCCTCGGTTCGGTTCGCCGCGATAGCCCACAATGGAATAAACAGACTCCACATCCGCCATGTCTAACACCACGGGTTCTAATTCGGCGGCGACATCGGCGGCGTCTTCAAGAACGAACAAGCGGGGATCGAAATCTCCCCCTATCTCCCCTTTTCCCCCGCTTTCAACATTCTGGGGAATGGCGTCGATTTCGAGATCTGGTGGAAGTTCGTCGAGATTGGCGGTTTCGGGTAAATTCTCTAAGTCGAGATCTCGATCGAGATCTGGGGAAACTTGCGGTTGCGGAAATTCCGGTAACGGGGCAGTGTAGAGGATGTTGAACTCGCCGCGATCGAGTTGGGGAACGAACCCCTTCGGAATCAGAGGAACCAAGGCGACGCCAGCGGCGAACGTCACCACGGCGATCGCCAGCGTCAACAGGCGGTTTCGCAAGGACCACTGTAAAATACGACGGTACAAGATCTCGATCGCCCCAGGGGGAATCTCTTTTTCGTCCTGAGATGGCGTCGTTCTCGGGTTGGCGTTCAACCAATATACCGCTAACACGGGGGACAGGGTTCTCGCGACTAACAACGAGGTGAGAACCGCCGCCGAAACTGTCAATCCGAAGGGTTTGAAAAATTGTCCGACGGTACCTCCCATCAACGCTACCGGGAGAAATACCGCCACGATGGTTAAGGTCGACGCCGAGACGGTTAAGCCGATTTCGTTGGTGGCTTCGATCGCCGCTTCTCTGGGGGTTTTTCCTTCTTCGATGTGACGGGCGATATTTTCCACTTCCACGATCGCGTCGTCTACGATAATCCCGATCGTTAAGGCTAACGCCAACAGGGTAATCGTCTCTAAGTTAAAGTCGTACATCGCCATGACGATGAAGGTTCCCAGCAGCGAAATGGGAATCGCCAAGGCGGTAATTAGGGTGGCGGGGAAGTTGCGGAGAAAGCCGAAAATCACCACCACGGCTAACACGATCGCCAACCACAATGCATCGATGGTAGATTGGGTGGCTTCGCGGATGTAGTCGGCTTGGGTGGCGGCTAAGTTGAATTGAATGTCTCGAAATTGGCTATCCCAATCGGCGACGGCGTTCTCGACGCGACTCACCACATCTAAGGTGTTGGCGTCGCCTCGTTTGATAATTTGTACGGCGAGGGCGGGTTCTCCGTTGAATCGGGTGAGGGTGGGAGGGTTGGGATCGAAACTGTCGATGTCGGTATTTTCGGGGGGTTCGGCGTCTTCAACCTCTGATACCGCCGCATCGCCGAGTAAGTCTACTCGTAACACGCCCTCGATCGCTTCGAGTTCTGGTATCAGTTGCGATCGCGCGGTTTCGGCTAACTCGGAAATCTCCAGATTGTCGCTACGCAAGGCGTAACTCATCGCCGCTGATTCGTTGAGGTTAAACGGAATCACTTCGTAGTCGGCGGCGTCGGGAAGTTGCAAGGCGGCGAGGCTTTCCTCGACTTCCTCGGTGGACGACTGTAAATCGGTCCCCACGTCAAAGAGCAGGTTCACCACCGTTCGCCCTGCATACACTGTGGATTTTACGTCGTCGAGTCCCGTTACGGACTGAACTTGCGCTTCGATGGGTTCGGTGAGAAGAGATTCCGTTTCGAGGGCGGTGTCGGTGTCGGCGGAGGCGTTGACGACGACGACAGGGAACGTAATATCGGGAAACAGGGCGTATTTGAGCGATCGATAGGCGAACAACCCCGCTACCGCTACCACCAACCAGACGGCGATCATCAGCCACCCGTGACGGATCGCCCATTTAGAAATGTTTAACCGTTCTCTCCACGAAACCTGTGTCATCGTCAATTTGGTTCTAAACTGTTGCCGAATTTGGCTTTATCAAAACTTTAAAGAGTAACTGTCTGGCTGTGTCTAGGGGAGTCTCGACTTTTTAACTGGGATAAGGGTGAAGTCGATCGCCCCTTCACAAGACATAATGAAAAAGTAGGAGGGTGTATCGTCCATTGTCCTCTCAATGGAGATACTCGAAGACCATGACAAGCACGACTTCTCAACAACAAGCCGATCTATCCCAACTCGAATCTCAGGTCCGATCTCAAGTCTATAAAGGGCATCTGATCGTACCTCGGTACAGTCGATCGTGGTGGTGGGTGACGGTTATCGATCCCTACGGTAACGAACTGAAAACCAATGGATTCGCCACTGCTGAAGGGCAACCGTCCCTCGAAGCTGCCCTGGCTTATGCCAAGCAAGCCATCGACGCCAACAAGAGATAACTGCCTATAGCAGCAAACGCGGGGGAGTCAGCCAAAACAGACGACTGCGTCCGACGGGAGAACCGCTTTCGGGTAACTCGATGCCGATGACGCCAGCCTTCTTGACGATGAGTCTGTCCCCCGCGTCTCCCCAAACGAGAATTTCTGCCCAATTTCCTAAATCCGGTTGGTGTCCCACCAGGGCGATCGAGCCTTGGTTTCCCTTCTCCGCTTTCCAGGTATCCCACCACGCCATCCACTCTTGAATCGCCCCTTCAGGAACCAACGGATCGAAGATTTCTACATCGTCGCACAACCCCGACTCTTTGAGGAGGTCGGCGGTTTGTCTAGCCCGCACTAAAGGACTCGATAGTAAGAGATCGAATTTCAAATCGAACGCTTTGAGGCGGCTCGCCACTTTTTTCGTTCTTTTCTTACCCGTTTCGGTCAAGGGGCGTTCTTCGTCGTTGCTGTATTCGGCGCGATCGGCGGCGATACCGTGGCGAATTAAGTACAGTTGCGTCATGAGATACCGTTGGTTTAAAGTCGAGTTTTTGACGATCGTATTTCCTGATTTTAGCCTATCGCAGTTTGGTGCGAACTCGAAGCCCGCAGTTTGCCCGCAGTTTTCGATAAAATTTAGCGTTCGAGACGATCCTTATCTCCTTAGCGAGACTGACATAAAAACTTAAAATCTTCCCGTATTTGCTTTTTTATTTTATCTTTTTCTGCATCTTTATCTTGGTTTTGGTAATACAAAAAAGCGATATCTTCAAAGATTGGCGCAATTTTTACCTCTCCAAAATTATCTTTCCAGACTCCAATTTTATATCGCAATTTATTGTAAAATTCTAGTATTTCTTTGTCCGAGCATTTTTGGACAACTTTTAATAGGTCTTGAGTTTTGCTATAATCGTTCAAAAATCCATCCGGCTTGTCGAGAAAATCTTGCAGAGTGGATTTATCCTCAGCCGAAAGGCCTTTCGGTTTTGGCTTGTAGAAAAACGAACCGAAAAAAGCCGAAACCGCCAAAACGAGCAACAGCGTTTCCATTATCTGTAAGACGAAGATATTTTTGATAGTGTTATGGTAACAAGTCCCCGACCGGCGATCGCAAACGAGTCTAGAAACCTCTCAATTCGGTCAATAGCCAGAAACAATGGCCAGAAACTGAGTATCTGTAAAATATCGGACATCCGAAACAGAGATTCTCCAAGATACCCGGTTTCTGAAGTCCGCCAATTCAAGTTTGAGAGGTTCCCAACAGGATAAACTCAACACAGACTCTAGAAAACAATTATTCGATCGCCGTGTCATGCAGCAGTTTTGCCATCGCCCCCTCCTTCCCACCCTCCTCCTCTTAACAACTCTCGTCGGATGTACCGCAACCCCCGACACCGCCGCCACCTCAACCTCCCAACCGCCCGCCAACACCGACGTTCGACAAGCCGCCATTTCTGAGACGCCTTCGCCGCCGCTGCTATCGCCAGAGAACCCCGACGCCGCAGTTCAACAGCAGATTCTCGAGATTCTCGACGGCTTAGCCGCTAAAGGGTTCGACGCCGCGAAACAGGGCGTTTGGATACAAAGCAATGATAGGCTGTTCGCCAACGTTCGCGGAACGACGCCCTTTCCCGCCGCCTCCGTCACCAAAATCGCTACAACCCTAGCCGCATTGAGGGTTTTCGAGGTCGATCGACGTTTCGTCACGGAATTTAGAACTACGGGAACCCTGGAAAACGGCGTTCTCGATGGCGATTTGGTGGTGGTGGGAAATCTCGATCCCATGTTCGTGTGGGAAGACGCCATCGAAGTGGGAAATTTACTCAATCAACTGGGGATCGATCGCGTCTCGGGAGATTTAATTCTCGCCGGAACCTTTTACATGAACTTTGAAGAAGACGTGGCGTATTCCGGAGAACTTCTGAAACAGGGATTGAACGCCAATCTCTGGAACGCTGAGGCGGAAACCCAGTATCGAACCCTTCCCCCCGACAAGCCACGTCCGCAACTCGACATCGCTGGAACGGTTCGCGTCGTCTCCGACCCCCCGGAAAACGCCAGGTTGCGGATTCGTCACGAATCGATTCCCGTGGCGGGATTGCTGAAACAGATGAACCGCTACAGCAACAACGCCATCGCCCACACTTTCGCCAAAGCGATGGGGGGTGCAGATGTGGTGGTTCGGGAAGTTCTGGCGGCGACGGGGGTTCCGGAGGAGGAAATTCAACTGATTAACGGTTCGGGGTTGGGGAAAGAAAACCAGATTTCGCCGCGAACTGCTGTCGCTATGTATTTGGCGATTAATCGAGAATTGGCATCTCGGAATATGACGGTATCGGACGTGGTAGCGATCGCAGGAGTTGACGAAGGAATTTTGTTAGTGCGTCCGCTTCCGAGGTTGGCGACGATTAAATCGGGAAGTTTGAACGGGGTCAGTACGATTTCTGGCGGTTTACCGACGCGCGATCGCGGCGTGGTGTGGTTTGCGATGATGAACGGCGGAACGGATACGGAAACTCTGCGATCGACCCAAGAAGCCTTATTACAAGCCTTGGAATCTCAATGGGGGGCGGTCGATACGCTACCGAGGGAACTGGCGACGAACGGCGAAACCTCTCAGTGGAGATCGAGAAATCAGTCGATCGTTGATAATTGATAATCGACAGTTTCTCTCCCTCTCATCATTTCCTCATCTCATCATTTCCTCATCTCATCATCCCCTCATCTCATCATCCCCTCATCTCATCATCCCCTCATCTCGCCCTCTGTTGCCATTTCCCGGTTTTCAGCCAAATTCCCCCGAACGATCGCACTCGTTCTCGAGTCATGAAATACGCCCAAGCGGTGCAGAGGGATTTACTAGCATCGTGGAGGTCGAAAACGTCGATTTCGTAACGGTTGTATTCGTTTTGAGAGGCGGGGCGATGGGGCTTGTAGCCTTCGAGTTCGTCCAGTTTCTCCAGGGCGTTGACATGGTTCAACGTCAATACGACGCCTTCAACCCAGTCTTCGCCCACCGTCATCGCGGGATAGTTGACGGGGGGCAGATGGTACAATCGCCCCCGGACTTTTCCGGCTTGGGTAGCAACGACGCGATCGCCGCAGTACGGCTTGTGAAATCGTTCGCCCGGTTGTAACGTACCGTATACGAAGACTCGTATCATCTCGATTTTTGGAGGCTGGCTTGATGGCAGTATGATTGGTTTTTCGATTATAGGGTATTTTGAAATTAAAGGTTTAGTTTTTTGGCTCTTGTTTGGTATTTCTTACTAATTTTGCCATATAGCAATCCTAAGTCAATTAGGGCAATTAACAGAGGTGAAACTCAAGCTCGACAGAAGGTCGGAGGGTCTCCAGATTCCCGTTGGAGATGACGGGAATCTCGCACAGCCCTGAACCGATCGGGGATTTTGCCAGGAATCATTTCGGATTTCTGCTATAATTGTAATATTTTATGTTGGAATAAAAGTAGATAAGTTTAGATAAGTTTCTAAAGTAAGATTTAAACAGGCGATCCACTAAACTTTCTAGGACTTACGAGTTCCCGTGGGGCGTTTGAGCGCAGTGCAAAGGAAAAGTATATGGGTCTTCGGAGATTCGGGTGTAATTTGTGAATTTGACAAAATCTGGGGAGGGTCGCATCCCCCCCAACCCCCCTTTCAAAGGGGGGCGAAGGGGGGATGACCAGACATAAAATCCGTTTATCACCTCAAACTCCGAAGACCTGTATATATTCAAAACTCACGATCGTCAATTTTTGTAACTTTCTTAAGACTGGGCGTAGTTGCTTTTTTGAGTTTTTCAACGGATGTCAATTCTCTGCGGGGAAGAAGTTGCGCTAATACAAGATAGGGTGAAGGAAAAAGAAAATCCTATTTTGGCTTAATTGATTGTATAATTTATTTTTGATAAAATAGAAACGATAAAACAAGACAAGTCAACATCAAATAGCGCGATCGAAGACAGCTCTCTGTGAGTGCCTCAATTCAGTCAGATTGCCATTGCGTCCGATTGAAACGCGGTTCAGAGCGATCGGACAGTGCGGCCAAACATAAAGGTCGAGAAACAGAGTCTCCATCGCCAGCAGAGAGCGATCGCCGCCTCAATTGCGATGCGTTCGGCGATGGGGAGTGCGGCTGTATTCCTCCGATTGCAGACCGTTAGGCGATCTGCCCGCGCCGGGTTCGGTTAGATTAGAGATGATGGAACCCAGCAAGGCTGAAGGCAGTTCGGGCGACCGAATCCGCTGATAGAACCTCCCTTAACATAGCTTTTTAATGTCATCCAAGTTTTGGCACGGTTGGTGTAAACCCTTATGTCCTTACAAAGCGAAAATGACGAACTACGTCGAAAAGTTGCAGAACTCGAACGGCAACTGCAACAGTTCACTTGTCCGTTCGGCGATCGAAATTCGCACCGACCCGAAACATCGAGTTCGTCACCCAACACCCTTCTCGACACAGACAGTCTCACCTGCAATCCCCTCCACAGCCTCGATGAGATGGTGTACACAACCGATCTCGATCGCCGCCTGACCTTTCTCAATCCCTACGGACAACACCTGTTACGATGTAGTGCCATCTCGTGGAAAGGGCGATCGCTCCTCGACTTCATAGTCCCGAGCGATCGCGAAAAAATGCACCATGCCTTCGAGAGTCTCAACGCCCACGGGCGACTCAACGGCTTAGAAGTCCGGCTGCAACCCCTGACGGGGGAGATCGTCGAAGTAGAAATCAACGCCTGTCTGCAATATCGAAACGGCAAACCCGTCGGTGTTTTCGCCGTGGTGCGGGACGTGAGCGAACGCAAACAATTCGAGCGCCAGTTGCAACTGTTCCACCAAGCCATCGATGCTGCCGGAGAAAGTGCCGCCATCCTCGAACGCAACGGCACGATCGTCTACGCCAACGCCGCCACAGCCCGCGCCTTCGGCTACGACGTCAACGCCCTCTGCGGTCAAAGTGCCAATCTCTTCCTGTCCCCCGACGCCGACACCCACATCGACGACTTAATCCAAAACGCCCTGCGATGCCATCCCTACGGGTGGAGTGGGGAAATCCTCTGCCAACACGACAACGACACCCGCTTTCCCAGCCTCATCTCCATCACCGCCGTTCCCGACGAGGGCGGCCAAGTCAGTCACCTGTTCGTTCTCTTCCACGACATCAGCCGCCAAAAAGCCTCACAAGTGGCATTGGCAGATAAAAACCACGAACTCGAACGAGCCAGCCAGCTCAAATCGGCGTTTCTGGCCAATATGTCCCACGAACTGCGAACGCCGCTGACCTCGATTTTGGGCTTCGCCAACCTCCTGCTTCAAGAAATTTACGGCACTCTCAACGACAAACAACAGCTCTATCTCGAACGCATTCACGAAAGCGGCGAACACCTGCTGCGACTCATCGGCGATATCCTCGACCTGTCCAAAGTCGAAGCCGGAAAACTCGAACTGGACTTGAGCGAAGTTTCGATTCCCCAACTCTGCGCCGACACCATCGCCCTCGTCAGCGAACCCGCGCGATCGCGCCAAATCACCCTCCACACCGACCTCGATCCCCAAATCAATACCCTAGAAGGGGACGAACTGCGCCTGCGACAAATGCTCGTCAACCTGCTTTCTAACGCCGTCAAATTTTCCCATCCCGGCGGCGACGTCGGCATCGAAGTCCGACAGGAGAGCGATCGCCTGCAATTGACCGTTTGGGACGAAGGCATCGGCATTCCCCAAGAGCAACAATCCCTATTGTTCCAACCCTTCCAGCAACTCGACAGTTCCCTCTCTCGCCAACACGAAGGCACCGGATTGGGACTGGCACTCACTCGCAAACTGGCCGAACTCCACGGCGGTACCGTCACCTGTCAGTCCCAACTCGGAAAAGGCAGTCGCTTTACCATCGAACTCTCCCTCCAGCGTCCGAGAACCCGTTCTCACTCGCAAACCAGCCCTTGCGTCCTCAACCCTTCCGTGCGGGCGAACGCCGTGCGCTTGCTACTCGTCGAAGACCACGACGCGAACGCCCTACTCCTGCAAGATATCCTGGAATTTTGGGGATTTCACGTCGATCGCGTCAGTCGCGGCGGCGACGCCCTATCCTATCTCGAACGACATCGCCCCGACTGCATCTTGATGGACGTCCATCTTCCCGACGCCAACGGCTTGGAAATTACCCGCCACATCAAAAACCATCCTCGATGGCAGAACATCCCCGTCATCGCCACCACTGCCTTGGCGATGGTGGGCGATCGCGATCGCTGCTTGAACGCTGGATGCGACGACTACCTCAGCAAACCCATCGGCTGCGATCGCCTCGCAGGGGTTCTCAGCCAACACCTCTCCTTATCCCCCACTTCTGCCAACAAATCCCCCGTCTCGCCCCATTTTCCCTACCAGCGATCGGAGTGAGCGTTCGTGCCTCGTCTTATGATGAAACGAGTTCACGATCGATCCCGGTGTCGTTAGACCCAGAACCACGCCCTCCGAACCACTCCATCGACAACGATTCTTCTACAACCGTGTCTTTATCGCTGCTTGCCTTGACCTTCACCTCTCCCGGGCCCGTTCTCTTCCAACTCGGCCCCGTTACCGTGCGCTGGTACGGCTTCCTCATCGCCAGTGCCGTCCTCATCGGCGTCACCCTCGCCCAATACCTCGCCCAACGCCGAGGCGTCGATCCCGAACTCATCGGCGACTATGCCATTTGGGGCGTCCTCGCCGCCATTCCCTGCGCCCGCCTCTACTACGTCCTGTTTCAATGGGACGTTTACAGCCAACATCCCGAACAAATTATCGCCATTTGGCGCGGCGGCATTGCCATTCACGGCGCAGTCATCGGCGGTATCCTCGCCGGATTGATTTTTTCCCGCCTTAACAAACTTCCCTTTTGGCAACTGGCCGATTTAGTCACCCCTTCGTTGATTTTAGGTCAGGCCATCGGTCGCTGGGGGAACTTTTTCAACTCCGAAGCCTTTGGGCGTCCCACCGATTTACCCTGGAAACTCTACATTCCCCCCGAACGGCGTCCCCTGGAATACCTCGACGTTTCCTATTTCCATCCTACTTTTCTCTACGAATCCATTTGGAACCTCTGCGTTTTTGCTCTGTTGATGACCTTGTTTTTTCAAGGAGAACGAAAAAACTGGAATATTAAACCGGGAACTCTGTTTTTAACCTATTTGGCGGCCTATAGTTTCGGTCGCTTTTGGATTGAAGGCTTGCGAACCGATAGCTTGATGTTGGGGCCCTTACGCATCGCCCAAGTGGTGAGTTTAGTCGGTATCCTGTTAGGAACCCTCGGACTGGTATGGCTCTATCACTTTAATCGCCGCTTACCGGAAATCGTTCCCCAAAAATTCGATTGAGACCCGATTTTGTGCCAACAAAGTGTCACAAGCCTCCCCAAAAGTGAGTTTTACGGCAATATCCGCGCTAAGCTATAACTAGAGCTTCGCCAGAGAGGGAGGCAACTCATTTCTATCTCATGTCCAACCCGCGCCTTTCTATCGGAATTCCTGGTTTCGATCGCGTTCTCCACGGCGGACTGGTTCCGGGGGGGTCGTACTTAGTTCGAGGCGGCCCCGGTTGCGGTAAAACCACCCTCGGGTTGCACTTCCTTGTCTCCGGACAATCCAACGGCGAGCGGGCACTGGTCGTGTAAAGTGGGAGATATAATCTCCTCGAAAATTACCCATGAA
>NZ_JBNGCO010000130.1:0-11724 GCF_049974805.1 Baaleninema sp. | reverse complement strand
CGACGCCGAGCGTCCGAAAGGTGCGTCCCTACGCCGAGCGTAGGGACGATGGAAATTTGGACAAAACTATGTTTCAAGAAGCCTGTGCGACAGCCAGCGATGTGAGACGAGCAGTTTCGGGAGCGAAATATTTTCTATTGTGCGAGTGGTTGGATATGACACCGTTGAGTACGGTTCCCACAGATATCGAAGAAGTCTTAATTCTTCGGAAGGCGAAACGTCTCGGTTCTCATCGGCGTAAACTGTTCAGTTCGGCGAAACAACGGCGGTTGAAACGCGGGGAGTTTGAAGCATTTTTGCAAGAGAATCCGTTTCGGGTGGAGATGTTCGATCGCTTTCGCGGTCATATTCGTAAACTTCTAGCGAACGAAGTCCCCCTAGAACGAGATGTGTTAGAAATGGGATACTTTTAACAGCCTAGCCAGTAAAATGCCTTGACTCAATCTCGATTCCCGATACAAAATCATGAAAATTGAAATTAGACAAGAAACCCCAAAGGATTTTGACCAAATCTACAACCTCGTCAAAATGGCCTTTCAAACCGCCAAAGTTTCCAACGGTCAAGAACAAGATTTCGTCAACCAATTACGCCACAGCGACAACTATATCCCAGAACTGGCCTTAGTCGCCGAGTGCGATCGCCAACTCGTAGGTCATATCATGTTGACCCGGAATTATATCAACCCGGGTCGCAAAAAAAACCAAACCCTGTTACTCGCCCCGATTTCCGTGATGTTAGAATATCGAAATCGCGGCATTGGAACCCAACTAATTCGCAGCAGCTTCAAACAGGCGAAAAACATGGGATATCGCTCTGTGGTTCTCGTAGGAGATCCCGCCTATTACCACCGATTCGGCTTTAAAAAAGCGGCGGATTTCGGCATTACCCACATGCAGGATATCCCAGAAGAATACGTTCTCGCCTGCGAACTGGTTCCCAATGGGTTAGATGGCGTTCGAGGCGCGATCGACTGTTAAATTCAATTTTCTTGAATTCGAGATTCTTAACCAACCCGCTTCGCCACCAACTCCTGAAAAATCCCGTACATATCCCTAGCGAACTTCTTCGGATTCCACAACGGCGCCAGAGTTTCCGCCTGTTTCCCCCGTTCCAACTGCTGTCGCATCCGCTGGCGCAACCCTTCATCCCGTCCCAAACGAACCGACCAGTCGATATACTCGTCCCAAGTCCAACAAATCCCCATATCAGTCCCCGCCGCTTTCATCAGCGAGTACGCCTGACGACCGAAGGATTGTTGCGATACCAACGCCACCACTGGCATATTGAACCACAACGCTTCGACTACGTGCGTCGCGCCGCTGTAGGGATAAGAATCGATGAGAACGTCGGCGAACTGGTAAATTAAACGGTGTTCCTCTTCTGTGCGCGTGCGCGGTAACACCCGAATGCGGTTGGTGCGAACTCCCTGACGCTGACATTCTTCCTTATAAATGCGTTCGATCGCCACCAAATCCCCGACGCGACCCTTATAAAACAACAAACTATCGGGAACTTGCGACAAAATACGAATCTGCGCTTCCACCAACTCCGGACAGAACTTGTTTCCCGTCGCCACGCAGAGAAACGCCACCTGATTCGGCGCCACTCGCATCGATCGACGCAACACTTCACGATCGACTGGCTTAATCGGAAGTCCTCGCGTCGCCGCAAAGGAGTCGGGAAGACGCACCACCTGTTCGATGTAATGTTCTTCTACGCCAGCGGGGTGGGTTTGCCAATCTCCTAAATAATAATTCTTCGGCGTCAAATATGGCGCGTCGAAACCCAGCCAGGTGATGCAAACATGGGCGGGACTGTGGTAAAACACTTCTGTATTGGGCATCACCGTCACCGAATCCATGTCCACCAACACATCTAATTGGTCTTTCGCCACTTCTTCCAAAATGGCTTTCGCCTGGGCGCCTTTGGGTCGGCTAAACTTCTCCGCATAGGTCTCGAACCGCTGCGTCAGTTCGTCTCGTCCCATGTCTCCCGTCACGTAGAGGAACAGATGCGGCGTCAGTTTCGAGAGTTCTTCCATCACGTCCACACTCAACCACCCCACGGAATGGCGGCGGAAGTGTTTCGACAGGAAGCCGATGCGGAGGGGATGACCGGGATTCGATCGCAGGTTGAGGGGAATCTCTTTGTGTTTCTCGGCGTTGGATTTGGCTTCGAGATATTTAACGTAAAATTGCGCCAGGGTTTTGCAGAGTTTGGCGTTAGCGGGAACGTCGTCCCGCAGGTGAGGCATATCGAAGGCGATGTTGAGATACAATCGCACGATATCCTGATAGGTGAGGGTTCCTTTGAGGAGTTCGTAAATTTGCGGTTCGAGTTCTCGGAATTTGTCGATCGCAATATGGCTGACGCCCGAGTTCAAATGGGCTTTAATGGCTGCTAAAGACGCCATGACCGCATCTTTTCCGGTGACGTTCTGGCAGTATTTCAGCGAAATTTCTCGCGCGGCGGCTTGGTCGTGGACGTTGTAGATTTCGCACAAACTCCAATAGGCTTCGCTGAGGTCGCTTTTGAGGTCGATCGCTTTTTTGTAGAGGTCGATCGCTGTCTTTTTGTCTCCTTTCCCGTAGTATTTATTCGCCAGCAAGCGATAGGATTCGCCGCCGCCAAATTCAGCATCCAAGGCTAACGCCTGTTTCCAACAATTAATGGTTTCGTCTAATTTACCCAGGCGCTCGTAAACTTTCCCTAAATTCCAATGGATTCCGGGAATTTTATTATCTAAAGCAAGGGCTTTTTGATAGAGTTTTAACGACTCTTGAAACTGGTTTTGGAAGAAATAAAGACTCGCAATATTCGAGTAAACTTCCGCATATTCTGGCTTAATCGCGATCGCCCGTTGATAGGCGTTCATGGCGGCCGTGCCGTTGCGCTGTCCTAAAAAGGCATTGCCCAGGGTTTTATAGGCTTCCGAAAAATCCGGTTTTCCTTGAATGGCTTTCCGAGCAGCATCAATCGCCGCAACGTAATTTTTTTCTTCTAAATAGAGTTCGGCCAGGGTGTGGTGAACCTCGGGAAATTCCGGTCTTAAAATTAAAGCGCGACGGTAGTAGCGTAAGGCCGTGCGAATGCGTCCGGTATGTTCTTTAAGGAAATTTCCCGCCTCGAATTCATATTGAGCGACCGTCTCGTAATTTTCCAGGTCGTAATTCCACTGACAAACATAATGATAGTAATTTAAAAAATACTCGATAATGCGGTTGAAATTCTCTTGAACCTCTTCATTTTCCGGTTCCAGTTCCAACGCCTTTTCAAAATATTCCAGCGCCTTAAGGGGAACGCTGTGCATTTCGCAAGCCAACCCCAAAGCATTTTGATATTCGGCATTTTGCGAATCAAGTTGAACCGCTTTTTGTAAGTCGAGAATCGCCTGATAGCTTTGATGGTGGTGGTAGGCGATGCAGCCTAAACCGTAGTGGGCTGCGGCGTTGCGGGGATCGCCTTCGAGGAGTTTTTTGTATAGGTAAACCGCCTGTTTGAACTCTTCCTGACGTTGGAACAGTTGCGCCAAATGCAGCAGTTCCCGTTTCCAAACCTCGAGGTTGGTTTGGCGTAACTGGCGAAGCAGGTTGTTGAGTTGTTGGCGCGGCTGTTCTAAGCTGGGGTCGAGTTCCATCGCCCGTCGGTAGCAGGCGGCGGCGTCGGAAAGGTTCTGTTTGGCTTGGTAAGCGGCGCCGAGGTTGTGGTGGTAACTGGGATTTTCTGGACTGCGATCGATCGCCTGTTGGAGAAATTCGATCGATCGATCGAACTGTCCCTGTTGATACGCCAAAGTCCCCAACCCTTGCAACCCGTCGGGGTGATTCGGTTCGCGATCGAGCAGTTGTCGATACAGCTTTTCCGCATATTGCAGATATCCGCCACGATGAAACTGACGCGCCGTCTGAATCAAATGGGTTAACGCCGCCGTTCGATCGCAACCGAGCAAATCGTTCCAAGCGCGAGAGAGGTTCGCCTGTAGCGTGGCGCTTTGGGGTTCGACAGCCAGTCCCTTACGGTAGTTTACCACCGCCGCTTCCGCTTCTCCCTTAGCGCGATAAGCCATACCCAAAGTGTTGTAAAACACCGGATTGCGGCTGTCGAGTTCGATGGCGCGATCGATAAGTTCAATGGCGCCATCGTAGTCCCCCTTCTGATACGCCACCGCACCGAGGCCATGTAACGCCTCCGCCCGCTGCGGGTCTTCCTTTAAAATATCCCGATAAAGTCGATCGGCTGTATCTAAATCTCCCGTTCTGTGCGATCGTACCGCCGTCGCTAACGCTTCCACTACACTCATTTCAAGAATTGATAATTGAGAACTGATACTTGACAACAGAAATGAGGGGATTCAAAATCCTCTCATCATCCCCTCATCCCCTCATCCCCCAAACTACGGCGTGACGAGTTCCCGTTCTCGCACTTTAACCAAAGGTTGCGGTTCCGGGAACTGTCCCACCGCCACCTGTTTCATCAAATCGATATGTTTAGGAAGCAGAACCGAATGCGCGTACTGTTCCAAAACCGTTTTCCGCGCGTTTTCCCGAATATGCACCATCTTCGTCGGATGTTCGAGAACCTCATTGACACGGTCTGCAATTTGTTTCGGCGAGAAGAAATCCACCAAAAAGCCGTTTTCCCCATCGCGAATCACTTCCCGAACCGGCGACGTATCCGAACCGACGATGACGCAACCCGTAGACATCGCTTCAATCATCGACCAAGACAACACAAACGGCCGCGTTAAATAAATATGAGCGTCCGAAGCTTGAATCACCTTCAAATACTGACCGTAAGGAAGCGTTCCCACAAAATGCACCCGCGACATATCTAACGGAACCTTTTCCAACATCTCTTCCTTATAACTTTTCCCGTTAGGAAGCGATTTCCCGTAACAGACCCGTTCCGCGGCCACGATAACCACGTGACAGTTGGGCCGTTTTTCCTGAAGATAGGCGATCGATTCAATAAACTCCGGAAAACCGCGATAAGGTTCCATTCCCCGCGAAACATAAGTCACGATTTCTTCAGCGTGGGACAAATCCAAATTCGGAAGCACTAACTTCGCCCCCGGATTCGGTTTAAAAAACTCCGTATCGACCCCATCGTGCATCACCGAAATTTTCGGCTGAAACTCCTTCGGAAACTGAGATTTCTGCCAAATCGTCGGCGACAGACCCCAATCACAAGCATACAAATCCATCAAAATCGGCGCGTTCTTCACCCGAATTTTCGCCTCATCGTCCGGAGAGAGGGGGTCAGCGGGGTCGAAGTCCGCGTCCGAACCGTGAGCCCAGTAGAACCACTCGAAATAACACATCAACTTCGCCTCCGGGAAGACATCTTTCACGAACAGCGTCGGACCCCATCCCGAATGACCGTAAACCAAATCGGGAACGAAGCCTTGATTTTTCAAAGCGATGAGGGTTCGATAGACCGCTTGTCCGTGTAACACCGCACTTTCCAGGGGTCGGACGTAGTGATGAGTTTCCGGTCGGGGGTCGCGACTGGGGGTAAACAACGCCTTTTTCACGCCGGGAATTTTCCACTCCGGACGCTCGTTTTTCGTCCCGAAGACGAGTTCGTTCTCGGGATCTCGACCTAAAATCGTAGCGACGTGGCGAAATTGAGCGGGAAAGTTCGGGTGCAGGAATAAAACACGCATAGCGGCTAAGTTCGGAACTGGCGATTTGACGGATTGGAAACGTCCAGCCAAGGGCTAGACCCGAGTGCGATTGGGACGATTCCGAAACGGTTGCGGCGACCGAAGTTCGGAGAATGCCAAGTCAGATATCGTATCGCATTCTCGGCGCATCTGGGGTACTGGCAGAATATCACGACAGCGAATCGTTCCATCCCCAGTTTTGTTGTAATTCGTCGAACAAGGCTTGGTTGTGAGGTTGGAAGTAGGTCTGCAACTGTTGTTTTAGTGACTGTGGGATGTGGGAATAGTTCCCCGCGTTGAGACTGGGGTACGCTTCGAGGGCGATGGGGGGAAGGTTGAGGAAGGACAACACCTGCGTCAAGGTGTGGCTGGGGTTGCGATAGAAAGTTTCGCTGTTGAGAATTAGCAGTTGTTCTCGGGGGAAGTGGTTCCACCATTGCTGAAGTTGTTCGAGGTATCGTCCCCGCGCGAGGTAGCTATAGTGCTGATAGTTATAACTGTGATAGTTGGGGTCGTTCCGGAGTTTTTCGGCTTCCTGGGCGAGGCGTTGGGGTTCTTGGCCGAAGGCGTCTTCGAGAGACAGGGTCTCGAATCCGAGTTTGACTTCATGGAAGTATTGGGAAATGGCGCGATCGACCGGGTTTCGCAGCAGTGCGATAAGTTTGACTTGGGGACAGGTGGCGGCGACGCGACGCGGTACGTCGGGGTGAAAGAGGTAGTAGGGACTGGCTTCTCCGGTGATGGCGTTGGGCGGCGTTGGGGGGAATTGGCTGGCGTACCAGTCCGCGCCGAGGTGATATTGTAAGTCGAAGAAATGCACTTCTTTTTGAGGGGCGACTCGCACCATTGGATGGTGGCTGAGGTAGTAAAAGAGTGAGGTGGTTCCGCCTTTTTGTGCGCCGAGAATCAGAAAGTCTGGCATGGTTGCCGATCGAGTTTATGGTGCGGTGTTTTTTAACATATTTTTGTGATAAATGCAAGTCTTTTTGAGTGGTTTTTAGAGATAATTTATCGGTTGGATCGATGGAGAGCGCCAGCCCACAAAAACTCGAACAAATTACCACAGAAATCCAGAGAACGCGGAGCAATTGCGATCGATTTTTTAAGGTGGGTTGCCCGTCGGAAACTCTAGTATTTTAGAAGGTTTAAATTAGCCTCGAAATTGGCAATTTTGCGAGATTTTTTCGAGACCGTTACCGAGAGTGCAAATCTCAACTCTCTCGATTCAGTAAGTGAATTTTAACTCTACCTCCAATTTAGAAGGCAATTCAAGTTTTAATCCTGTTTCAATCCCTAAAAGGGATTTGAGTGAATTTCAACTCCGATGGTGACACCCGCTGGGTGGCTGGAAATCGCGTTCTCATTACCTCCTGTAATTAATTTCAGAACGATGCTCGAAAGGTATCGAATTTCAACAAACTATCGGGGTTGCTGTACCAACTTTTATCCGTTTAGCGTCGTAGTCATAGCGTCGTAGTCATAGCCAGAGTCTTGGTTTCGATCGCTATCTTTATTAAAGCCATTGGCTTAGGATGGCTTGGATTGGTTTAAGTCTTGAATTTCAACTTGATTTCAACATGAAGCCGGCTACTGGGTTTAAGGGGAGCTGAAGACTGTAAGGCGTGACTGGCTGAAGATGCACTCAGGAAAGCAAGTGAAGCGAGAACTGCAATTTTGAAAGAAGGTTTCATAGAAGTTAAATTGCGAGTACTCTGATTGCGATCCTTACGATTGTCTCAAGAGGGTAGTTACCCCGGACTTTGTTACGTTCCATCTTAGCTTAAAGGATAAACATCACGAAATGATGACTATAGATTAGCTGGCTGTCGTCAGTTTGGCTGTCGTCAGGGGAATAAAGATATGGACATGGGTTCCTTCTCCTGACACGGAGTCTATGGTAATCTCACCTTGATGACGATGTAGAATTTGGTAGCTAATTGCCAATCCGAGTCCCGTTCCTGCGCCAACGGCTTTGGTCGTAAAAAATGGGTTAAAAATTTTATCTTTTATGGCTTCATCAATGCCAACTCCGGTATCTTTGATATCAATAGTAATACCATCAGGCTTGGATTCATTGGTATCAGAATAATGAGTTGTAATTGTTATGGTGCCAGGCTCTTCAGCCTCTTGAATGGCATCTACAGCGTTGCTGAGTACATTGAGAAAGACTTGATTGATTTCGCTGGCAAAACATTCAATTTTAGGCAAGTCCCCATAGTTTTTTTCGATTTCAATGTCACTCAGTTTATGTCCAAGAATTAGCAACGAGTCCTCAATCCCTTGATGAATGTTAACTGCTTTTTTGTCCGCTTCATCTAGACGAGAAAAACTGCGCAAGGATTTAATAATATCCCGGATTCGCTCACTTCCATTTTGCATAGAGGTAAAGAGTTTATTGGAGTCTTCTTCAATAAACTCTAAGTCAACTTCTTCTAGTCGATCGCGTACAGTGGCAGGCAAATTTTTCTGACTCAATAACTCTTTCAAGGATTCTAATAGTTCATCCTGGCTCTCTTTAAGATGAAACAAGTTTCCGTGAATAAAACTAATCGGATTATTAATCTCATGAGCAATTCCAGCCACCATTTGCCCCAAACTAGACATTTTTTCACTATGAATCAAGCTGGATTGGGTTTGTTTGAGCTTATCTAATGTCGTGGACAGTTCTCGAGCCTGTTTTTTTGATAATTTGGCACTTTCTAGGAGCCTTAATTCACGATTTTTTAGCTCATCGTTGAGTTTAAAGAATAAGTAAAGTGCTAAAAACCCACTTAAAATCCCTACACTTGCCTCGATAAAAATCGCTGTTTCGATAAAGTCTTCTCGTTCTTTTGAGGCGAGTTGTCGCTGTTTAAGTAATCGTTCTTCTTCTCTGACAAAAACGGCAATTTCTGCTCTGGCTTCATCCATTAAATGTTTTCCACGAACCAGTTGACGAATTTCTGGGGTTTCTACAGATTCCTCGGTTTGACTCTCGATTTGATAGAGTTTTTCTCTAAAAAAGTTGATATTTTCCCGTGCAACTTCTTGAATAACACGAGCTTGAGCTAGTTGTCGTTCATTATCTTCGACTAAATTCTCTATATTATACAGGGTTTGTGGAATTTCAAAAATCACCTGTTGATAGGGTTCTAAAAACTGAAGTTTACGGGTGATTGCATAGCCACGAATTCCTGTTTCGGCATTCAAAAGCTGCATCAAAAGCTGATTAGCTTCATAACGGACTTGCTGAGTATGTTCAACATATTCTTGAGCATCAATGGCGGTGTCTTTGATCCAGCTAAAAGCAATGAGGGTGATAATTAAACAAGTGATAGGTATGCCAATTATCAGGCTTCCCCGTTGACGAAAGGATAGATTATTCCAGTAAGAAAGTAGGTTGACTGATGGAAGTTTCAACATGGAAAACATCTTCTTTGAACTCAACCAAGGTGGTGATTGTAGAGATTATGGAAGGTGATGCGAGTTAACCTGAAAGGAACTTGAGGATTGAACTCATGCCATCTATCAAAAGTTGATAAAAATGTCGTCGTATTGGCTAAATTTTGAAGAAATCTCCGGAGTTTGAACATTTCAGGACAGTGTGAGCCGGAAATCGTTGCTATTGAGATGTTGAGGCTTTGCAAAAATTATTCTAATTTCTGGATTTGAGTCAGGTTGAGGCGGTAGTCAATCCAGCGGCCATCTTGTCGAGGATGTATCAGTTGCGCCTCTTTTAAAAGTTTAAGATGAAAGGAGATTTTGGACTGGGGACTGTCGAGGCGATCGCACGAGTCACAGACACAAAGTTCGCGATCGCAGAGATGGTCAAGAATCTGTAACCGCAGAGGATCGCTTAGTACACGAAACCCCAAGGTTAGGAGATCTCCAGAGAGTTGGCTTGAAGATTTCATGGCATTAGGGATAGCATTCAGGTTGGTGGACAGGATCTATCCCTAGTCTAATCGATTATCTCAGTCGCTGTCGTCAAGCCTTTGGCATGAAGGTTTCAATCCCTAAAAGGGATTTGAGTGAATTTCAACCTTTGCTGAGCAGTGCGGTAACGATGAACAGCCCGTTTCAATCCCTAAAAGGGATTTGAGTGAATTTCAACTCATCGTGAAGAGCGATCGCAGGGGGGAAAATAAAGTTTCAATCCCTAAAAGGGATTTGAGTGAATTTCAACCCTCGCTCACCACCTGCAAAAGGCTGGATCGATCGCCCTGGTTTCAATCCCTAAAAGGGATTTGAGTGAATTTCAACTCGTCATCGTTTCTAAAAGTCTCAGGAACTTCGTTTCAATCCCTAAAAGGGATTTGAGTGAATTTCAACGCGCGCATTCTCAATGAACTGGGCTGGGTGCTGACCCGTTTCAATCCCTAAAAGGGATTTGAGTGAATTTCAACCCCGAAAAGAGGGGGTTCGGGCGGTCGCACAAGTTTCAATCCCTAAAAGGGATTTGAGTGAATTTCAACGACGGCTATCCACCACGCTTTTGGAATAAAGATTGTTTCAATCCCTAAAAGGGATTTGAGTGAATTTCAACTTACCACTGCTCACACCACCACCAGATATCCGAAGTTTCAATCCCTAAAAGGGATTTGAGTGAATTTCAACCTATTAAAGGTTCTGGAGGATACTCCAAATCACGTGTTTCAATCCCTAAAAGGGATTTGAGTGAATTTCAACACACTGGTATTCCTATCTTTGGATCGGATACCTTCGTTTCAATCCCTAAAAGGGATTTGAGTGAATTTCAACCTTTTGTGATTGCCAGGTGTGGCTACTACCATTGTAGTGTTTCAATCCCTAAAAGGGATTTGAGTGAATTTCAACCTAGCATCGGGAGGGACGCGGCTAGTAATTTTTTAGGTTTCAATCCCTAAAAGGGATTTGAGTGAATTTCAACGTAAATGGCTTCATCTACAATTTGGAGATGATATCACTTGTTTCAATCCCTAAAAGGGATTTGAGTGAATTTCAACTACCCTCTGCGCTTTCCGGTCAACATATTGTTGTTAATGTTTCAATCCCTAAAAGGGATTTGAGTGAATTTCAACTTTAATTATGTGAATATATCACTAAA
Organism: Baaleninema sp.; assembly: GCF_049974805.1. Classification (NCBI taxonomy): domain Bacteria; kingdom Bacillati; phylum Cyanobacteriota; class Cyanophyceae; order Oscillatoriales; family Oscillatoriaceae; genus Baaleninema; species Baaleninema sp. Next base: position 993 of record NZ_JBNGCO010000130.1, on the reverse strand, counting down.
TTGCTTGATGTTTCAATCCCTAAAAGGGATTTGAGTGAATTTCAACGCGGTATCTACGCCGCAGATGATCCCGTATTTGGAGAAGGTTTCAATCCCTAAAAGGGATTTGAGTGAATTTCAACGATAATCACCCCAGTTGATTGGTCTATCGCCCCTAGTTTCAATCCCTAAAAGGGATTTGAGTGAATTTCAACATTATTAGCCATCTCAAGGATCCTTTCCTGATATTCTTCCTGTTTCAATCCCTAAAAGGGATTTGAGTGAATTTCAACAAGAATTACAACAACTCAAACACTTGCTTGAAAAAGCCAGTTTCAATCCCTAAAAGGGATTTGAGTGAATTTCAACTAGAGTTCGGAGTCGGAAGTGCGCACCTTCAGGTTTCAATCCCTAAAAGGGATTTGAGTGAATTTCAACTTTAGAGATGGTTATTTCAGTGTCCGATTTCAGCCTCGTTTCAATCCCTAAAAGGGATTTGAGTGAATTTCAACTGTTGCCGGAAATATTAGAAGATCGGCGGGGATGAGTTTCAATCCCTAAAAGGGATTTGAGTGAATTTCAACGTAGAAAACGCAGTCGATTTCCCACTACCAGCGGGTGGTTTCAATCCCTAAAAGGGATTTGAGTGAATTTCAACAGAAGTTTGGGAACGCGATCACGTTTCCGTAGAAAGTTTCAATCCCTAAAAGGGATTTGAGTGAATTTCAACGATAACGGTAGGACTAGGATAAATCTTAACTCACGCAAAGTTTCAATCCCTAAAAGGGATTTGAGTGAATTTCAACGGAATTTGTCCATGAAACGGTAGTTGATTATTGTAAGAGTTTCAATCCCTAAAAGGGATTTGAGTGAATTTCAACTTTCCTGGGATGGGCGATCCGGGGAAACTGGATATGTTTCAATCCCTAAAAGGGATTTGAGTGAATTTCAACGAGATAATTTCGGTTCTTCGTAAGTTAAGGTGATACCAGTATAATGGTATACAAGTATAGG
>NZ_JBNGCO010000129.1:0-12041 GCF_049974805.1 Baaleninema sp. | reverse complement strand
GATGAGAATGTAATCGCTGCGATCGCCGTTTCGCAGCACAATCGAGAAATTTTGGAGTTTTGTTATCCTAACCTTCCAGTATTTCGCGTTTACTGTGGGATCGATCGCCATACTTTTCAATTTTCCCAACTGTCGCAAAAACGAAAGCAGATTGCAGCGAATCCGAACAAGAACGTTTCCGAGATTTTGTCGGTATATCAAATGCTGCGATCGCGCAGTTTGCAAGGGTTGAATTCCCTGCCAAATTGGGATTGGGTTTGGATTGAGGATAAGTCTGAAGCCGAGGTGGTAAAGATTTTACGAGAGTCGGCGATTTTCGTTTCCTTGAGTTTGCAAGAAGGATTTGGAATTTTACCGTTAGAGGCGATGGCGAGTGGCTGTCTCGTGGTGGCGTATGGCGTCGAACCGATGACGGAATATTTACCGCCAGAAATGCAACTTCCACCGGGAGAGTTGAAAGCAGTTGTCGATCGTGTTGAAACTTGGATTGAAAAATTTTCGGGAGATTCTCGAGATTTACAAGGGTTGTGCGATCGCAGTTTGGTAATTTCCAAAACCTATTCGATTCAGCGAGAATCTGAAAGTGTCGTTTCGGCGTGGAATGCAATTTTAAAGCAAATTCCCAAGCGCAAAACTTGGTTTTAGAGAATCTCTTCTAATAATATCTAGAAGATCTCGAAAGACAATCCGATCGAGAGCATGAACTTTTAACAGAATTTTTACCACAAAAAACTCAGAATTGCAATATATTTTAAAGAAAAAACATATCCTCGTTATTTTAATTTGACTTGGGGGATGACAGGGCGGTAAAAAGCGTCAGCCTTGGGGCAACCGATAACGGAGTTAAATCTAAAATTTCCCCATTTTGCTTCGCGTGTAAGTTTTGCCTCGCCCGAAATTTCAACTGTTGTAATAACTGAGTTCTCGCCGGAGAGTCTAATCCTGTCTCGGGAGTCGTCGTCAAAGAATTCGGACGTTTGCGGCGACAATATAAAAAGGAGGAAGTATTGACGATTCTGGCGAGAAAATTCGCGCGTAACAAGAATTCAGTATCTCCGCCAAATTTCAATCCCGTGGCGAAACCTCCCAACTGCATCACCAAATCTCGACGCAGTAAGCTACTGGGGTGAATTAACGGATGTCCCGGTTTTTCCGCCAAAGCCAAGTTAACATCTAGGGGATAACAGACGGGAATTACCGTTTTCTGGGATTCCATAATTCGCAATTCCTGGGTTCCCACCAAATCGGCGTTGTGGTTATACATTAAATATAGAAGTGTCGCCAAGCGATCGCGCGTGGAAAAGTCGTCAGCATCTTGAAATAAATAAGCATCGGCGTCGGTTTCCTCGATAACCTGTTGCACTAGGCGATATGGCCCCACCCGTTTCGGCGATCGCAACAACTTCACGGCGGGAAACTGAGAGACAATCTCGACTGGCGGCGTTGGCGAAGCGTCGTCTACCACCACAACCTCGTCGAGAGGGCGAGTTTGATGGACGAGGGAATGCAGACATTGAAACAGCCAGGGTTCGCAGCCCAAGTGAGGCACGATCGCGCAAACCCGCAATTTGTCGGGGAAATTGTCGGGTTGCGGTGTCGCCGATGTGCCGCCATACCAGGCTAATTCGGGGAAGTCTTCGGCGAGGCGATACAGCGTTGGGATGTCTGCGTTGGCGATGTCTGCGTTGGCGAAACGGCGGCGAAACCAGGTGGCGTCTGCAATCCACGCCAGGGGTTGCGGCGATTTGGCGATGGCGGTTTCCGGGGGAAAGTCAAGGGAGGGAAGCCAGGGAACAATCCAGGGTTCGGAAGTTGAGGGAAGTTTCGGTAACGTCGGGTTGGGGTTGGCGTGGTGGGGAATGTAGGCGATCGCGTCGAGAGGGGCGTTGACAAGTTCCTCGTTCGAGTTAACAATTGAAATAGGGTATGGGTGCGAAATCTGTGTAATTTTAGATTTGATGGTAGAGATTGGCGAATTTCGGGGGTTTCCCGGTATCCAGATAAAAGATATTTGAAGTTGGGAATTTTGCTGTAGGGAGTTGAGGAGAGCGATCGAATTTTCGAGAACTGTTTCTGACTCGACGACGATAGCGATTTGAGAAGTCGATTTGGGCATTTTTTAGAGGTTTCACCGATCGCGAATCTCGAAAATTGGCGATTGTTTGCGGTTGCACTGTTTGGCTAACCGTTCAAAGGCGGAAACTCGCGACGAGGGAGATGCGGAAGCCAACAAACATTGATAGGCGAGTTCAGGTTTTCCGCCATTTAAAAACCCTTGTGCGATATTTCGTAAAATCGGACTCCAGGGAAGAGGATCGAATTCGCCTTTTTCCAGGGTTCGATCGAGGTTTTGGGATTGTTGCATCGCCGACGACAGCCAAAACGCTGCATCGAGGGGGTGTCCCATCAATACATTAGCATATCCGGTTTCGAGAATGGCTTTTGCTGTTTCTTGGGGAGTTTTGGCGGTTTCTCGGAGTTGCGTTAACGCGGCGTTTAAAACGTCGGGATTTTTCCCATTTTTCCAAAACTCTCGCCTCAGTTGCAGCCAAGCGGTTAAAAAGGAATCGGCGTCGGTGAGTCTCGAGATTTCCCAGATTTCCCGATTTTCAATGAATTCACGCCAACTGGCTAAAATGGCGGTGTGGAATCGCGAGGCGAAAAAGTTGAGATCGGCGATGAAAATCGAAAGGAGGGGATTGAGACTTTTCGTGAGGGGAGAATTTCGGTTTCTGGCGGTGGCGATCGCACGCTCGAATCCGTATAAACTGTGATGGATGTTGAATCGATCGATCCGACAAGGGCGATATTTCAAAATCCTTGGCAACTTCTCTGTTTTCTGATATAATGATAATAGGTATAGGTCAAATTGAATCGGGTCGCTAAATCGATCGCCTTCCGCTTCACGTAAGATTTCGACAGCGCGATCGCACAGGGATTTGTCTGCACCTAAAACCGTATTGGCAAAGAGCAAAATGCGTCCGATGGTGCGATCGATGTCGGGATTTCCCGTTTGGGGAGTTTGGGAAACAGCGATGGCTAAATTTCGCGTGGCTTCAGAAATTCCCGAACCCGAAATCATCGAGGGATCGATCGCCTGTTTGAGGAGTTTCGCCGCCAGTGTGATTTTACCATCGGGAAGGGGTCGATCGAACAAATCTCCCCAAGACCCCGAGGTGAGTTGAGACATCCACTCAGTTTGCGAAACCCCCTCTCGCGGCGGAACTTCCGGAGATGACGGCGGTTGTGCGAAATAGCGAATTTCGAGATTTCCAAAAGTTTGACGAAGCCAGTTTTCGAGAGGGTATAAATCGCGATCGCTCCAATTTTCAACAACGTCCTTTAAAATAAGATCGATCGAATGTTCTCGCCGAATCACTTGATAGTTCAAAATCTCCGGAAACGGCGGAAGTTGCAGCTTTCCCGACAACATTCGTCCGCGAGAAGTGGCGATTGTATCCTCAACTCGTCCGCAAACCGTCGCCGTCAATCCCTCTCGTCCGCAAGAACACGGCGTCTCGTCCAATTCCACCACATCCCCGCAACAATACCGAACCATCGGCATCGTAAAATTGTACAAATCCGTCGTAACTAACTGTCCGTCGATGACCTCATACAAACAGCGATCGACATCTAAATGTAACCGATTCGCCTCCGGACAAGTCAACCCAGAAATCCCCGTTTCTTGACAGCCGTATTCATCAATAAAAGGCGCATCAAAAACCCGTTCCAACAGGGATTTCTGAAATTCAAACCAGCCTTCTCCAGTAACGATAACCCCCAAAACATTAGGAAGAGATTTTCCGTAAAGTCGCGACGCCACCTCACACAAACGACTGGGGTATCCCCGCACCACCGCCGGACGCACCGACAACACCTCCAACAACCGTTGTAAAAACCTCTCATCAATCTCTCCCGCCAGCGTCACATCTACCGAACGAATTGGCTGTAAACGACTAGCGACGTTGACGATGGGGATGCTGTCGTCGATTCCCCACCACCGTAGCGATCGCATTCTCGCCGCGACGCGAAGGCGATTCCACTCCTCCCCCGCAAAATAGGTCAAAACTTGTCCCCGACTCCCGCTAGTCGTTCCCCGATACACCACATCCGAGGCGTTAGCGAGAAACAAACCGGGAGAATTGCGAATTTCCGCTTTATCGATGGGTTGGAGATTGGGGAAATGCTCTCGCCAATTTTCGACGAGTTGTCCGGTTTTAATTTCGAGAAGTCCCGCCTCGAAAAATCGTTGGCGATTCCCCGGAACCCTGGCGGCGACAGTGAGAATTTTGTGGAGTTGAGAGGACATCAAAAACAGGCGAAGTTATCGGTTGATTTTTTATTTGATGTGGAATTTGGCGCGTTTTTAGAAATTTCGATAATTTCGGCAAGTTCCCATTGGATTTTCTCTAAAACCGTTAATCGATCGCAGGACAAACCGCGTCCGTTTCGGCTTAAAGTTACGTAAAACTCAAAGCCGCTCGTGGGCAAAAACGAAAACTCCTTCAGTTGGATAAATCCCAAACTATAGAGGTCTTGAATTATCAACCGAAACGAATGTGGTGTAAAACACCAAGCATGAACGTCGATGTAGTCTTGGCTGTTTTGGTGTTGTTGAATCGTCTCGAAAATTTGTTGCTGCGAAAACAGGGGTTTGAACTTTCCATTGTGTCCTTTTAACCAGCCAATCTGATTTCCCTTTGACACCAAATTAATATGGTAATCAATGACACTGCCAAGGGTATGTCGTTTCGGCTTATAAAGATGAGCGTCAATAATCTCAGAAATGCTGGTTCTCGCTCTCATGCAGTCGAAACAGTACCGATAATCGGGAACGACTAACGATAAAATACCGTCGTCTTTCAACAGTTCGTTGCAATCGTTTAAAAAGCCAATCAAATCGGTCGTATGTTCGATGACGTGGGAGGCAATAATCCAATCGTAAAACTTGGGTTTTTGAATAAGTTCGACGTAAGAACCCCCGGTCCAAACGTAATCGACTTCTTCAATGGTACGAGTATCGATTCCTTGATTTCGATACTTCTCCACCAGTTTTTCTCGAGGAAGATGGTCTACAATTTCAACGTTGTATCCTTCTCGTTTGGGAGCGATGGGATTGTAACTCGCGCCGATTTCTAAGCCAAATCCGTCTTTTTTGAGATGTTGTAAAATTCGTTCTTTCCTATCCATTTAGTACGAGTGTTTAGGGTAGCTTGATGTTCGAGATAATTGGTGTATATGGGGTGTTTTTAAACCTTAAAATTGGGCTAAGTTGGGTTTCGCTTCGCTCCGCCCAACCGATGAATCTAAGCTTGAAATACAACCTTACCTTCTAACCTACGATTTTGTGGTATTTTTTCAACCTTTAAATCCAGCCTTTGAATCTAACCTTACCTTGAGTTGGGTTTCGCTTCGCTCCACCCAACCTACGCTTCAATCGTCCAAGGATTTCGAGATGCGATCGCCCAAATTCGTCCAATCTTCGTACACCGAAAATCGCTGGGGTTCTACCAACGTCTCTAACTGAGATTCCATGAAATAATAAGACTTCGGAGGCATCCCTTTATTATTCATCGGTCGTCCGCCCATCGAAGGTTTGTTGCAGTAGGATCCCAAAAACGTCAGATAATCCACAGACACCCAACCGTCGCTGAAATTCGGCGCATTGCCAAAATAGACCCTTCCGCTACCATAATGACTGGTGACGAAGGCCCAACGGCCCGATCGATCCGTATCTCGGACAATGACTTCCCAACCTCGGGGAATCGAACCGATAATTCGTCCCCCTGGCGTCTGTCGCACGTTTAAATCGGTGTTTCGCGTCGAAACTCGGGCGTATTCCCCCGGATGATAGCAATTTTGAACGATACGCGGCGATTCGGAATCGGCAGAAGACTTGACAAAATCTTCAGTTTGTGCGTTAGCGGATTTCAAGCCCAGGAAAGAGAGCAAAGTGGCAAAGACGAGAGCGATCGCTCGCGTCCAACTCCTCAAAACCATCGGTTTCACCAAAGAACAGTTGACGAGTCCAAAATAACCGATCGCGCCCAGGCTGCCCCCAGTCCTGTGACAGAAAATTGAGGGAATTAAACCACCGAGGCGATCGAATCCCGTAGCATTTCAATCGCTCGATCGATCTCCAATTCCGAGACCATTAACGGCGGAACGAAACGCACCACCTTGGGACCGGCGGGAACCAACAACAAACCCCGTTCCATCGCGGCTTTCACGATATCGATCGAAACCACAGAACTCTCTTCTTTAAGAACCAAGCCGTTAATCAATCCCCAACCGCGAACTTCCGCAATTAAATCGGAACGATCGGTGGCGATCGCCTGTAACCCCGTCCGCAACTGTTCGCCGCGATCGCGGGCGTTTTCCACCAACTTCTCCCGTTCCACAGTTTGACAGACCGCCAACGCCACCGCACAGGCGAAGGGGTTTCCGCCGAAGGTACTGGCGTGGTCGCCGGGAGACAAGACATCGCAAGCGGACTTACACAACAACGCCCCGATGGGAATTCCACCGCCGAGACCTTTCGCACAGGTGAAAACGTCCGGTTCGATACCCAAATTCTCGTATCCCCAGAGTTTCCCAGTCCGTCCAACGCCCACTTGCACCTCGTCGAGAACCAGTAAAATCCCTTTCTCATCGCAGAGTTGGCGAACCCGTTGGAAATAATCGCGATCGCCCGGACGGACGCCCCCTTCCCCTTGCAACGCTTCCAGCATAATCGCCGCAACTTGGGGTTTTTCGGCGTCTAATTCCGCGATCGTCGCTTCCAACGCCTCGATATCGTTATAAGGAACGTAAACGAAACCCGGCACCAGGGGACTGAAATTCTTCTGATATTTCGGCTGTCCCGTGGCGGTAATCGTGGCCATCGTCCGGCCGTGGAAACTGGCTTTCGCCGTGAGAATCACCGGATTTTCAAGGTTGCGAACGGTGTGGGCGTACTTGCGAACCAGTTTAATCGCCCCTTCGTTGGCTTCTGCCCCAGAATTGCAGAAAAACGCGCGATCGGCACAGGAACGCTCTACCAACCACTGGGCTAAGTCTCCTTGCGGCGGAATGTAGTAGAGGTTCGAGACGTGGTGGAGGGTTTGAATTTGCTGCGTCACCGCCGACACCAACGCCGGATGCGCGTGTCCCAGGGTACAGGTAGCAATTCCGGCCACGAAATCCAGATATTCCTGACCTCGATCGTCCCATACCCGACAGCCTTCCCCTTTCGTCAGGGCGATGGGAAACCGTCCGTAGGTTTTCATCACGTAGCGATCGAAGGTTTCCGGGTTAAAGGGGGTCGTGGGTTTGTCGAGGGTAGTTTCTGGACTCACGATGTTACTCCTATTGGCGATCGATTTCGTCGTCTGGGCTTGCGTCCCAAGCGTAAACTCCATCTTAGATCGACCGTCGGGGATTCTCGATGCCCAGTTGGTAATGGAGAGTTGACAATCGACAAGAAGGAATCGAAAACCGTCCTTAACCTTCTCTTAGTCAAGCCTCGGATTTGTCCCACTATGATGGAATCAGAAGAGTTGAACCGATTCCACGCCATCCCTTCGAGTCGATCGCCGTCAAATCCCACTACAACTGTTTCAGTTTTCGACAACCCATGTCATCGACACCTTGGTTTTCGACCCAACGTCTAGCCTTGCTTTTGAGTTTGGGGGTTTTGAGTGGCTGTAGCAACATTGGCGGAAACGGAACGCCCCAACACCAAGGCTTCGAGGTCAAACTGCTGTTGGGTAGTGCCTTGCATGAATTTTGCGATCGCGCCGCAGCCAAGTATAACGCCCAAAATCCCCAACTCGACGACGGAACGGAATATTACATCACCTGCGAAGCCGCCGGAAGCGGCGACGTGGTAGACCGGGTTCTCAGCCTGGCCAAACAACTGAAAAACGGCACGATACAAGCCGAAGATCCCCAATTTCCCGTTCTTCTCTCCGTCGATGGAGAAATTTATCACAGTCAACTTCGCTATCAGATCGATCGCCTCTATCCCGGTCAAGACTACATCCCCGAAATCCCCGACGCCCCCATGTTGGCGAATAGTCCGATGGTGTTGATGGCGGAAGCGGCCATCGCCGACAGTTTGCAAAGCGTCGAAGACCCCTTCAAAGCCTTCGTCACGGCGAAAAACCACCAAGACTTAAATTCCAACGCCCCCAACCTCCCCATCACCTACGTTCACACCGCCCCCACACGATCGAACTCCGGCTTACAAACCCTCGTCAGCCAATTCGCCAGCGTCTCGGGGAAACGCCCCGTAGACCTCACCATCGCCGACGTACAGAAATATCAAGACCAAGTCCAGCAAATCCAACAGAAAGTCACCCGTTACGGTAAATCTACCAGTTCCCTGTCCAAAGCGATGGTGGCCAACGGTCCTTATTGGGCGTCTGTGGGGTCAGTTTACGAATCCTCGGTTATCGCCGCCAACAGCGAACGATCTGACGCCAATTCCGGCGTCCGTTACCAAGCCGTTTATCCCCCAGCCACTTTTACCTCGAACATGAGGGCAATTTTAGCCGAAGCCCCCTGGATTAGCGAGGAGGAAAAAGCCGCCGCCGAAGCCGTTATCGAGTATTTGCGATCGCCCGAAACCCAATCGATCGCCACGGATTTAGGCTTGCGTCCCGGCGTTCCCGGCGTTCCCCTCGGACCTCGCTTTTCCCCCGAATTCGGCGTCCAAACCAGCCCCAATTACGACTCTTACAACCCGCCACCGCCGGAAGTCGTCGAAGCCATGTTACAAAGCTGGCAAGATTACGCCAAAAAAGCCTCTCAAGTGGCGGTGGTGGTGGATTCCTCCGGGTCGATGGCGGGACGAAAAATCACCGCCGTTCAAAACACTCTGAGAAACTACATTGAAAATTTAGGTCCCAAAGAACGCATCGCCCTTATCAATTTCAACTCCGACATTAAACCCCCCGTGGTGGCGGACGGAACCCCCGAAGGACGCGATCGCGGAATGCAGTTTATCACCTCGTTACAAGCCAACGGTGGAACGCGCCTTTACGACGCCGCCCTCTACGCCCGTAACTGGTTGAGTGAAAACCTTCGCCAAGACGCCATCAACGCTGTTTTGATTCTCACCGACGGCGAAGATTCCGGGTCGCAAATTCAACTGAATCAACTCGAAAGAGAACTTCAAAAAAGCGGGTTTTCTTCAGACCAACGCATCGCCTTTTTTACCGTCGGTTATGGTAAAGAAGGAGAGTTCGACGAAAGTGTGTTAAAACAAATCGCCGAAGTCAACGGCGGTTACTACCGAAAAGGCGATCCGGAAACCATTTCTGCCTTGATGGCCGATTTACAAGTCGAGTTTTAGTTCTGAGTTTTTATCCCGAGTTTTGATTATAAATTTGATTATAAATATGAAACTCGCCAATCCGTTTTATTATCCCATGTCGATTCTCGCCGGAGGCGTCGTTTTATTTCTCGGCGTGCGGTTGGCGAACGTTTCCAGCATCGTCATGGTTCCCACCGCCACTGTGGTTTCTTTAGTGGGAGCTTACTGGCGCAAATCTCAAGAACCGGAGGGAATTGCCGTTGAGAACCCGGATTTAGCCCGAGAGTTGGAAACTGTGCGCGTTTCGGCTGCTAATTTAGCCTCAAAAGCCGACGAATTGCAACAAGAAGCCGAAGGGTTGCTGACGGGGGGAACGGTGCAAATGGAGTTGTTAACGGCGGTTCAGTATGCGTGCGATCGCGCCCAGGAACTCCCCGAAAAGATCGATCGACTTTCCCGTCGGTTACAAGGATCGGATTCCCTGCTGTCAGTCGAAGAATTGCAACGTCAGTTACGAGAAGTTCGATCGAAAAAAGCCTCTCGTCGCGGCGTCGCCCAACAACAACTCAGCCAACTCGCCGCCAGTTTAGAACGCAATATCCACCTCGCCCAAGCCGGAAAAGACGCCCGCGACGCCCAAGCGATTTCCTTATTTACCGCCATTACCGAATCGGCGGGCGTTTTACAAGAATTACAAAATAAACTGCGAACCGCCGATTTACAAGATTCCGAACAGTTACAAGAATTGCGATCGCTCAGTCAAGACTTACAACTCTTTCAAGAAAACGTCGATGTCTTAGTTTCTAAACCCTAAAAAACAAGCCTATTAACACATAAAATTAAATTTGTCAAGGGTAATTTCTAGTCAATTCAAAAAAAAATGGATTATCCCCAAAGATTGATAACCTCGTTCGGGGTACTGATGGCCTCCCTGGGGCTAACTTACGCCCCAATTCCCGGCTTAAGCCGAACCATTTACGTCGTCAGCGGAACCGAACTTCAAGAAACCCTAGAAACCCTCGAACCAAAATTCGAGCGAGAGTATCCCAATATCAACCTCGAACTGAAATTTCAAGGGTCACAAGACATCGTAAATAACTACGTCGATGAGAAAAACGACTTCGACCCCACCGTTGTCATTCCCGCCAACAGCGAAATTTTAGACAAACTGAGCGATCGCATGGCCGCCCGCAGCAGCGACCCCGTCTTTTACGAACGGCCGCGTCCCATCGCCAAAACCCTGTTAGTGGGGGTCGCTTGGCCCGAACGAGGCGCAGTCTTGTTTCCCGACGGACGCTTCGACTGGAACCGTCTCGAAGCCGCAACAAAAGCGGGAACCTGGGACAGCATCGGCGGAAAAGCCGAATGGGGAAGTTTCGATTTCCTGATGACCGATCCGACTCGTTCCAACAGCGGCCAACTGACGATGACGCTGTGGGCGCAGTCCCAACTGGGGAACGCCCCCAGCGCCACGCAACTGAACCAACCGGAAATTCGATCGCTCTTCGCCCTCGTCAAGCGATCGATCTACCAACCGCCGCGATCGACCGACATCCTGTTACAAGAATTCATCACCCGAGGCCCCAACAACGCGGACGTAGCGACCGTGTATGAAAGCATCGCCCTCGATCGCTGGGAACAAGCCCAAACCACCCAAGGGAAACCCTATCAAATCTACTACCTCGATCCCTCGATCGAGACCGTATCCACCGCAGCCATCGTCACCCGCCACCTAGGGCCCTTAGAAACCGACGCCGCCACCCAATTCCTCGACTTCCTCACCGCCCCCGAACAGCAAGCGATTTTCGTCCAACACGGCTTCCGTCCCGCCAATCCCGACATCGACCTCGAAGCCATTCCCAACAGTCCCTGGACAAAAAACATCCCCGGCGCCCGAGTCGATCTCCAAACCCGAACCACCCAACCCCCCGAAGCCTCAGTCTTGATAGAAATCGAGCGATTGTGGGAACGAGCGAATTGAGGCAAGGTGATGATGTTGACATCCTCACCGCCGAAGGAAGGACGGTGATTCCCAAACCTCGCGATTTGGGTTCCTGCTTCCTTCCCTTACGGGTTTTTCGCAGTTGCTCTCCGGATCGAGATCCTTCAAGTCTTACACTCGCTTCACAGGCTGTAACGGTGTGTCCCACCGCCAAAAGATTCTGTGCGGCGTTGATGTCCCGGTCGTGAACCGTCCCACATTTCGGACAAGTCCACTCTCTGACATCCAACGCCATCGAATCGGCTTTGTGTCCGCAACATCCCCCCTTTAGTTCCCCCCTTAATAAGGGGGGTTAGGGGGGATTCGGAAACCATTTATCTACCTTGACGAGAGTACGCCCGTACCACTGACATTTATAGTCCAGTTGGTTGACAAACTCTCCCCACGCACAATCCCAGATGTGTTTGGCGAGTTTGTGATTTCTCACCATCCCTATCCCCCCTTTAGTTCCCCCCTTAATAAGGGGGGTTAGGGGGGATTCCACCGCAATCGTTTGGTTTTCGCGAACGAGGCGGGTTGTCAGCTTGTGCAGGTAGTCGCTCCTCGAATCGCGAATTTCTTCGTGAATCTTGGCAACTTTACGACGCGCCTTCTCTCGATTCCGAGAACCCTTCATCTTGCGAGAGAGAGCTTTCTGGGCGCGTCTCAGGCATCCCCCCTTCGCCCCCCTTTGAAAGGGGGGCGAAGGGGGGATGGCGGGGATTAGCCACTTTTTCGCCGTCGCTGGTGATGGCGAGATGG
>NZ_JBNGCO010000128.1:9871-12082 GCF_049974805.1 Baaleninema sp. | reverse complement strand
CCAAATCGCGAGGTTTGGGAATCACCGCCCTTCCTTCGGCGGTGAGGATGTCAAAATCAGAGAAAAGGGAACTGGAAACGGGCAACAGAGACAGGATGTCAAGTTTTTGGGTTGAGTTTTTGGATTTGGGATACCCACAGGCGGCGATCGCGATGTTCGAGGTTGAGAATTTCTTCTAAGGACCAATGAAAATGAAAGGCGATTTGGGCTACCTCCTCTTGCAAGGCTGCTAGGGGGTAGCCCGTGACTCCCCCAGGTTGGCTAAATCGACTCGTAACGCCTGTTGACAATGGGGACATTGCGTCGTGATGTGGGGATCGCCTTTTTGGTTGATGCGATCGAACAATTCACACAAATAAATCAGATCGATCGAAAAGAGGTTTTCTAAGTCTTCGGGATCGATCGCGCTCAACGTCCCCAAGCGGGTAATCGTCCGAGATAGCCGAACTAGCGTTCCGTAAGCGGGATTCTCGCGAACTCGCGGGTCTTTCGCTGTCACCATTTCGTCTTTCGCTGTGGCTAACCGTATCGTCCCCGCTCGATGCAGGGTTCCGCTGTCGTCGATTAAGCCTTTGGGTAATACAAATTTAAATTCAGTTTGAGAATTGGCAAAATCCACCATCAATTCTAGTTTGTTTTCTGGGTTTGTTTTTTGGGAAAGTATTCGGTTATTTTTAAGGCCGTGAAACCCAATGATGGCAAGGTTATAATATTTATTGTATTGGGTTTCACGGCTCGAGTCAATCTATTTTTTTATCTGGATAGCATTAAATAATACTACATTCTTGATATTTTATGAAATTATTATTTATCTGTCTCTAGATCCCCGGCATCTCCAAGATGCCGGGGATCTCGCACAGCCCTGGATCGATCGGGGATTTGGCCACGAATCATTTCCTATGGCTATACATTCTTGATATTTTATGAAATTATTATTTATCTAATGGCTTACTTTTTTGGTTTTTTATGTTTAGATATTGGACTTCCTTCCTCAATTTAACTTACATTATTATTGTATTACTTTATTTGGGTTTTTGACTCGATCTAGAATTTTCTTCATCTTCAATTTCATTGATTTTACGATAAAACTTTTGCAAGTAATTTAAATCGCAAGCGTAGAGATTTTCAATGACGGTGGGGGACACTTCATCCAACGCTCCCAACCGTTCGATCGTCCGCGCTAAAATAATCACCGTTGCGTAAGCAGGATTCGATTTCACCCGAGGATCGCGCATAGGAAGAATTTCATCGATCGCGTTCGCCAACCGCATAATCCCTTTGCGATGTAAATTCCCGTCGGAATCGACATAGCCTTTCGGTAGTGTAAACTCAAATTCCGTTTGAAACATAGCTTTCCAAAAATACCCCAAACTCTCTTGAATTTCAGGAATTTTAATTTCATGGATTTTAACTAAACTCAAGCGAATTCCAATCCAACAAACATCACATTGGGTGCATCTCACTTTTGTAAAAATATGAGTTTGCGGTAGGTTGGTTGGAGCGATAGCGAAACCCAACAACAGCTCAATTCATTGTAGAGATTCCGATCTGATGAATTTACATTTTTGAGATGCACCCCATCACATTCCAGGGGAGTCCGCAGGCGGAACGCGAATCAAATCTTCCACAGCCAGCTCGAGTTCTTCGATTTCAATTTCACTACTATTTGCGTTGAAATCAGCAATTTTATAGCGCGTCGGCCAAGCCCTAAAAAACTCAAACCTCGCCTGTTCTTTTCCCGCCAAATCGTACACCGAAATCGAACCATCCCGGCGTTGCTTGTTCCAATTTCCATCGCGCACAGCGGCGAACCACTGCCACAGCGTCGAAGATTGCGTCATGCCCCGTTTGAGAACCAAATTATCAATTTTGACGTTACCGGGGATTTTCGTGCGTCTGACGCGCCCGTAACGGGCGGATTCGCTGCCCCAGCGTTCCGGAGTCACTTCACAAATTTCCGTCACCTCCTGGGTGGCTGCACCTCCCTGACAGTCGCTAAAAATCGCATCGACATTATCATCGCCGCCATCGAGTTTTAATTCCACGTAAAACCGCGACGAGGTAAGCCGTTCGACAAAGTTCGCAGGTGGGGGGATAGATTGGTTGTTCGTCATGGTTTTCGGGGGGTGATGGGATGAGGGGATGATGGGGTGATGGGATGAGGGGATGATGGGGTGATGGGGTGATGGGGAGAGGGGGAAAATACATTGT
>NZ_JBNGCO010000128.1:0-9771 GCF_049974805.1 Baaleninema sp. | reverse complement strand
CGGTGCGTGACGATTTTTCGGTCTTACGATTGACACCCTATTTTTCAAGTCACGCCCTTGTCGGTGCGTGACGATTTTTCGGTCTTACGATTGACACCCTATTTTTCAAGTCACGCACCCTACGGACTCATCATCGCCTCATCGTTACTGCACTCGTTCGATACCTTCGTGAACGATTTCTAGGGTTTCGTTGGCCATGTTGTTGTCCCCGGCGGTAAATTGCGGCCCTTCATATTTGCAGGGATAAGCGTTTTTCACTTCCCAACGGGCCTGCATATTTCCAGCTTGGTCGTAAGCACTGACGGAAGCGGCTCTGCGGTTGTCCGCCCAGCCAGAAGCACCGCCGTCGTTGGTGTTACAGTCTTTGTACCAACGATATAAATCTAAATCCGTCGTGGCGACGACTTTCACGGTGACATTGCTAAATTTCTCGTTGGTGGGGGTGGCTTGACGCATCTTAACGCCCCCTTTCCCCGAGCCTAAGACGCCGCCATCGCCAGCGACGGGAGACTCGACAGAAAGTCCGGCAACTTCGAGGATTTGCTTTTCGGCGACACCGTCCGCTTCAAAGTAAAACCGACAACTTGTTAACAGTTCCGCCACGGTTTTTTCTCCTTCTTTTGTTGAAAAAAGTTAACTGACACGCGCCCGGAGGAGAACGGGCTTTTTAACGCCCTCCTCACTTCAATTAAATCACAGGAAAATTGAACCTTCTACGGGTTCGATTTATTGGTTCGGCGCCCACTGACTGATACGGAACACGATGAATTCGGCGGGTCGGACGGGCGCCACGCCAACGTCGATGTACAACCGCCCTAACATCATGGTTTCTGCGGTGTTGATTTCGCCGTCGCATTTGACGTAAAAGGCTTCTTCGGGGGTGCTGCCAAATAGGGCGCCGCTTCGCCACAACCGCTCGAGGAAGTTGCGGACGGTACGGGTGACGCGGGCCCATAAATCTTCGTCGTTCGGCTCGAAAACTGCCCACTGCGTCCCTTGTTCGATGGATTTTTCGATGTAACTCATTAAGCGGCGAACGCTGATATACCGCCATTGCACGTCGTCGGGTTCGACGAGAGTTCGCGCCCCCCAGATTTTGATGCCGCGATTGGGAAATTTGCGAATGCAGTTAATTCCTATGGGGTTGAGATATTCTTGTTCGCGGAAGTTCACGTCGTAAGTGAGTCCCACGACGCCGCGAGGGGTGATGTTGGCGGGGGCTTTGTGGACGCCTCGGCTTTCGTCGGTTTGGCACCATACGCCCATCATGTGACCGCAGGGAGGAATGCTGATGGGACGGCCGTTGTTGCGGGGATTGGGGACTTTCAGCCAGGGATAGTATAGGGCGGCGAATTTCGATCGCCGTCCCCAATTGCTTAACCAGTCGGCCACGTCTTGGGGGGTTTCGCTGTCCGGAAGCGGGTCGATGACCGCCATGCGATAGGGGGGACTGGGGGCGGAGTTTTCGCATCCGGTTATCATGACTTCCATCAGTCCGATGACCTGTTCGCGATCGAGATAGTTCTGTTGGTACGCCATCATCAGGTCGGGACAGGCGATCGTTGCTACTTCGTCGATCTCGAACAAACCCTGTAACCCGGTGCGTTTTTTCCGCATCCCGTACATATAGTTGTGGAGTTTGGCGTCTTCGTATACTAACGGCGGCGGACTCACTTCGTATTGACCGT
Organism: Baaleninema sp.; assembly: GCF_049974805.1. Lineage (NCBI taxonomy): Bacteria > Bacillati > Cyanobacteriota > Cyanophyceae > Oscillatoriales > Oscillatoriaceae > Baaleninema > Baaleninema sp. The sequence continues at coordinate 8,083 of NZ_JBNGCO010000128.1, read as the reverse complement.
CAGCGGGACGCACTGCTAAGGGTAGGCCGCGATCGGCCAGAATCTGAACGTCGAGGTAAGGGGAATCTTGTAAGGCTTCGAGGACGAAGGTGCCTTCTTGGCGATCGACCTCGGGATTCATGGTGAGGTGGCGATAGACGGCGTCTACTTGCTGCGCCCGGCCGTCTTCTTCGATGGTATGTTTTAAGACTTCTCCGCCTCGTTTGAGGGTGACTTTGAAGTATTCTCCGGAGTCGAAGGGTTCTTCGGCGGCGTCGTCTTCGGGGGGAGCGGGTTCGTCGGGGGCGACTTCGACGAGGATGCGACCGTTTTCTTGTTCTTCGGGTTTGATTTTGAATTCTAGGCTGGGACGGTTTCCGGCGGTGGATACGGTTAAGGCGGTTTCTTGGGTGTTGGGGGGGGATCGTTGCGGCGTCGGGGAAGTTGCGTTCCTAGGCTGACAACCCAGCAGCGGCCGCCGCCGTTGTCGAACCAACCTTTGACGGAGAAGGGAAGGTATGCGCCGAAGTCGGTGAAGCCGTCGGAACCGGGTTTGGCGAAATATTCGAGGTATTGACTCCAACTGGTGACGAGTTGCGGGGTAAATAGGTCGGCTTTGCCCCGCACGTCTTCGGTGAAACCGACGAAACCCGCGACGCTCATGCTGATGCCTTCGATGGGGCGACTTCCACGATCGACTTCTTCAACGTAGACCCCAGGGGCGGAATAATCTAGTCGAGCCACTGTTTTGTTCTCTCCTGTTTAATTCAGGGTTGATGGACTGTTTTTTCGGGCGGAATTTCAAATGCAAATACTTCACCTATCGGGTTAGATAGGTGCGATCGCTTCCCGTTCTCTCCAGGTCGGGATACCTCTATAGAGTACTCGGGGAAATTTCTAGGTTTTTACGGGAAATCGCTGGAAACTTAATAAAAATTTACGGTGTGAGGTCGCTTTGACCTGCCATTTGAAATGATTTAATGGTTGATTTCACGGACGAATATAGCCTACAACAGAGAAGAATGTCAGTATTATTTTGCGAAATCGGTAAAAACTTCACGTCCGTTCGATCGCCCCAAAATGAGTAATTATCTCGCGATTGCTACTGTCACGGCTGTTTTGCAACAACTCCTGCAAGAAGGGGTCGAAACGGACGTTCCCGGCGCTCAGGTGACGACGGTTCGCCCGGATAAAAAACAGGGCATCGACCTCGACAAACCGGGCATTAATATCTATCTCTATCAAGTGACGCCGAACCCGGCTTGGCGTAACGCCGACCTCCGCACGCGACGCCCGAAAGGGGATTTGAGCAAACAGCGACAGGCGGGGTTAGATTTGCACTATCTCTTCACCTTTTACGGCAATGAAGGGGAATTAGTTCCGCAACGGTTACTCGGGAGTGCGGTGCGAACTTTGGTCGATCGCCCGGTACTCGATCGCGAAACGCTGCACCGCTTTACTCAACGCAGTCGCGCTTCGTCTCAAACTCACCCCTATTTGGCGGATTCGACTCTCGCCGAACAGGTGCAATTGGTGAAACTGATGCCCAGTACCATCACCACGGAAGACCTGTCGCGGATTTGGTCGGTGTTTTTTCAAACGCCTTATTCTCTGTCTCTGGCGTATCAGGGAACGGCGGTTCTCATTGAAGGCGATCGCGCGGGGCAGAAAGGTTTACCGCTGCGCCGTCCTCCGTCTGTGGCGATCGCTCCCCAACGTCCCATGTTGGACAGGGTGTCCTTTCAAGAGGGGGACTCGCCGCCAACCCCCCTCGAACAACTGTCCAACCAAATCCTCAATCGCGGAACTCTCATCGTTCGGGGCAAGCAACTGGTGGGCGATCGCACGCAACTGCAAATCGGTAACGCCCTCCTCACCCCCCAATTCATCGACGACACGGAATTACAACTGGATTTAGGGCGATTGCCTTACCCGGAAGCCGAACAGTTGCGAGGGGGAATCGCTGGGTTGAAAGTCGTTCGCTGGCAATCTCGCCCCAATCCCCGAGATCCTGAAAGCCGCCTCGAATCTAACGCCGTCCCCCTCGTCCTCTGTCCCACAGTTATGGAAGGCTTGAACCTCGTCGAACTCGAAGAAGACGAATTCGGACAGTATTCGGGGCGTCTGGTGGTTCCCCTCGATCTCTCTGTGGACGATCGCCAACAGGTGTTTGTCTTACTCAACAGCCTCGATACTGCTGAAGCTTACGTTTTTCGCCAACAGCGGGGAGAGACGCTGACTCACACTCCCAGTTTCGCTCTCGAAGCGGTCGAACCCGGCGAGTATTTGGTACGGGTGCAAATCGACGGGGCGGAAAGTCGTTTGGAGGTCAATCCTGAAAGCGATCGCTACGACAGTCCCAAGGTCAGGGTGGAATGATTTCACAAACAAATATCGAAGTCAGCTATCTGTTGCAACGGATGGAGGACTATCAGGGGTTGGCGATTTTGACGACGAACTTGAAAGATGCGTTGGATTCGGCATTTATGCGTCGTTTGCGGTTCGTGGTGCAGTTTCCCTTTCCCGATGCCAAACAACGGCGTCATATTTGGCGAAATACCTTCCCCGAAGCGTTACCGATGGCGATCGACGGGGAGAAGGACTTGCGGAAGTTGGCGCGATTGAACGTCACGGGGGGAAATATTCGCAGTGTGGCGTTAAACGCGGCGTTTTTGGCGGCGGAGGACGAGGAACGGACGTTAACTATGCGACATTTGTTGAGAGCGGCGCAGTTGGAATCGTTGAAGTTGGAACGTCCGTTAACGGATGGGGAAGTGCGCGGTTGGGTGTCGGAAGAGGAGAATTTTTAGCTCCCTCGGCGAGAAGTCACGCGCTCTAACCGTTAGGGTGAGCGGCGCTTGGGATAGCCGAGGGGTAAGCTGGCGGGTAATTTGGATTTCGGGTGATTTGGATTTCGGGTGATTTTGCCGAAAACTCTTAGTGATTTGTATTAATCGTATTAATTAAAGAGTCAACAATATGTTTCGTCCCTTTATCCGAAATTTGGGAATTCTCCGAAACTTGGGAATGGCGGCGGTTTCCATCGCCGCCGTCGCCGCTCCCGTGGTTCGAGCCGTCCAAGTGGCGGACGGAACCGTTTATTTCGATCGCCCCCCGTCTCTCCTCGGCGCCAGTACCACCTTCGACAGCATTCGCAGTTGGAACGCCACCTATTTCTTCAGTCTCGAACTTCCCGAAGACGCCGGAGAACCGCTCCAACAGATTTCGATCGCCCAACACGAGCGAGTCGATCCCCACATGAGATATCACCTCGAAGATACCTATAGCTTCGAGGGAACCCGGCGCGATCGCGGCGATGCCATTTCCCTCGGAACTGTCACCCACGACGAAGACAACCAAACCCTCACCGTCACCTTCGAGCCTCCCGTCGAACCCGGAACCACCGTCACCGTCGCCTTACGTCCCGTTCGCAATCCCGCCTTTTCCGGCGTGTATCTCTTCGGCGTCACCGCCTATCCCGCCGGAGACCAAGCCTACGGTCAATTTCTCGGTTTCGGACGCTTGCACTTCTACAGTCGCTTCAGCCGATGGTGGTAATGCAGGGAGATGAGGGGATGAGGGGATGAGGGGATGAGGAGATGAGGAGATGATGGGATGATGGGATGCGATCGCAAAACACACCGTTGCCCTTGGCAACAACTGGGGCGATCGCATATCATAGTAGTTTGGTATCTTGCAAGCGAGAATAGGCAAATTCGCTCATGGCTAAAAGAAGTGCGATCGAGCGCCACAAAAAGCGCAAAAAATTAGTTGAAAAATACGCAGACAAACGGGCTGACTTGAAAGAACAGTTCCGCACGGCGACCAACCAAGCGGAAAAAATGGAAATTCACCGCAAGTTGCAGCGTCTCCCCCGCAACAGCTCCAGAACGCGGGTTCACAACCGCTGCTGGGCGACGGGTCGTCCGAGAGGTTACTATCGCGATTTCGGCTTGTGCCGCAACCAACTGCGGGAAATGGCGCACCAAGGCTTACTCCCCGGCGTCGTGAAATCGAGCTGGTAGACCAACCGTGAAGAGGGAAGAGTGAAGAGTCAAGAGAGTTAACAGTTGACAGTTTCTCCCTGGCTCCCCCCTCTCCCCTTCTCCCTATCTCCCTATCTCCGGAGAGCTACTCAACCTTGGCCGCAACAACGCTCGATCCCCAAACTATCGAGGAGCAAGTCGCTGACGGCGTTGGCGACGGCGAACTCTCCGTAAAAGCTTTGTGAAAAATCAAACGACTGCATCTCCGTCACGATGGCGAGAACGAGAGACCCTACATCGTTTTCTCCCTCCATGCGCTGTCTGACGAAGACCTTGGCCGCGCGATCGGCGATATCTTCGTTGACGGGTTCGGGAAGAAACTCCTCGTTAAGCCAGCGATGCAAGGCGTCTTTGAGCCATTCCCCCTCCTGTTTGGGATTTTCGGCCGGAGGGAGCGTAATCGGTGGAATCGGTTGAGGTGCGTTAGAGTCAGACACGAGTCCTAATCCTTAAATAATATACTTGGGTTGGTTAAGGGTGTATTTAACGAGTTTGCGGCCGCCCTCGGCGATCGCACCGATAGACGGACAAGTTGCAGACATTGTATCTCGTTTTTTTCTGGCTCTCTGACAACGCCCGACCGTCCTCCCCCAAATGTTCGAGTGCAATGGACTTCGATATTTCCTCGATTATCTCTGGATACGCACAGGGATATTTTTTAATGGCGAACGACAGTCATAGTGACTCCCTTTCAGACCTTGGATGGTACAGCAGTCGCGAACGCGCCTTAATTCCCCTCGACGATCGCTTTCGCTACCCGAAGTCGTTACGGCGCGTTCTCAATCAAAATCGCTTTCGCGTGGCGGTCGATCGCAATTTTCCCGCTGTTGTCGAAGGCTGCGCCGATCGCACAACCACTTGGATTTCTCCCCAACTCAAGCAAATTTACCTCGCGCTCAATCAAGCGGGATGGGCTCACAGTTTCGAGACTTGGGAGGGCGATCGATTGGCGGGTGGGATTCTCGGAATTACCATCGGCGGCGCGTTTATCGGCGAGTCGATGTTCTATCACATTCCCGAAGGCTCGAAAGTGGCGATGGTGAAACTGGTCGAACGGCTGAAAAAGCGTAATTTCGTGGTGTTCGACGCGCAACTCAACAACCCCCATTTAGAGCGCTTCGGCGCGTACACCGTCAGCGAACAGGACTATCAACTCCTGTTACAAAAAGCCTTACAGCGTCAGTGCAGTTTGTTTTGAGACGAAATCCAATGTCCCAACCCTGCAATCCCCCCATCAATCCGCTTGCGGAGGCGCTTCAAAGGGGTTCAAATTCTCGGGAGTCGTGGGTTTCTCGCCGTCAGAGATCCCCGATTCGAGTCCCTCTTCCGCCTCACCGCTTCCCGTAGATCCCTGAGAACGATACGCCTGAATTACCGCCACCCGCGTCGCCACTTCCCCCAATTCGTTCGTCACCTGAAGCGTCACGGTTTGCTGAAACGGAGCCTCTCGCAAAACGTACTGAAACGAGCCGCTGGGGTTCACTTCCCCAATCAGGGGTAACAGTTCCACTTTGGCGTCCCGTCCGCCAACGTTGACGTTCCACGCAATTTCGATCGCTGTGGGGGCGCCCTTGGGACCGATGGCGAACAGGAAAGGCGCCGGGTTCTCTCCCACGGCTTTGTCATTGATTTTTAACTCGAAATTCTCTTCAGCGAACAAGATATCTTCTCCTGCGGCCGCACCTCCCGCCGCGCCGCCAGTTCCTCCGGCGCCTCCTCTGGCGTTGCGTTGGGGTTCGACGGTGACGGTGGAGGTTTCGGCTGTAAGGGGGGTTCCGCCGTTGTATCGGGGAACGGCGCTTAACTCGAAGATGTATTCGCCGATGGGTAGGGTTGCGATGGGGAAGTCTTCGCAGAGTAGTTTGAGGGTTCCGTTGGTTTCGTTGAGGGTGCAGGATTGGCCGATGGTATTGCTTAATTCGTTGGGGTTGTCGGGGAGTTCGAGACGCAGCAAGTCTTGACGATCGCTCCCTTGGGGAGACCGTTGCGTCACGACGAGGGTTTGGAGGCGGTGGGGGCGATCGATCTCCCAGTTGGCGAGAATTTCGTCTTCTGTGGCGACGTAGGTGGTTTGGCTGGTGGTGAAGGTTTGAATTCGCGGTTCTTCTAAGGCCAGGGTGGTTTGGGTGGTTTGTCGGTCCACCGCTTCGCGATCGCTCGTGTGGGAAAAAACCGCTATTTCAAAGCTGTAAATTCCGGGGTCGAAGATCGATCGCGCCGTCCACATACAGACTTCGGGAGGGGTCGCGGTTTCCACCTCCGGGGAATTGCTGACGAAGGAGCTTGAAGGGGAGGTTTCCCGGTCTGGAACGTCGCAGGTGAGTTTTGCGGCTTCGGCGTCGGACTCGAACCCCGCTCTCGTCTGTCGGTGGCGGTACAATTGCGTTTTTCCCTGTTGGTCTTTCATGAGAATTTCAATCCTCGAGACTTTCTCCCGATGGCTTAAATTCCAGGTGAGATTGACGGTTTCTATGCTGTCGTTATTTTCGTCTGGCGCGAGGTTGAAATTGTTGATTTGAGGCGCGTCGAAGGAGACGGTGGCGGTGCGGCGAACGTCGGCGACGAGTTCGGGATTGCGTTGGCGGACGCCGAACAGGGTTCGAGCAGCCACAGGAAAGGCTTTTAACTCGAAGGTATAATCTTTGGCAATTTGAAGGTCTTTAAGTTGCAGTTTACAGGTGATTTGATCGCTGTTTTCTTCGGGGATTTGACAGGTTTCGGGGGGCGAAAATTCTGATTTTTTAGGGGGAGAAGAAAACAGTTTAGATAAAAAACGTGGTATAATAGTGTTAGAAGATTTTGAAGGAATTTCTTCTCGGAATTTTAGCCGTCGTTCTTGGGTTTGTCCGGCGGTGTCTTGATAGCTGAGTAATACGCTGTCGAGTTGTTGGACTCGATCGATTTCCCAAGTCAGGAGAATTCCGTGTTGAGATGCCGTGCTGGCGTGGGTGCTTTCGGAGTCTGTGGCAATTTCAAAACTGCGAATTTGTGGCAAAGCGGGAAGTTTTAAGAGGATAATTAAAAACCAGCCCAAAAGACCCAATCCCGAGGCGATTAAGAGAAACCAAATCCACCAGGGACTCCGTTTCCAAACAATCGATCGCTTCAGTTCGCTCTCAGAAATGGGTAAATCTAGATACGGTTGGCTGTTCGCCAGTTGCAGACTGAAATTTAAAGTTTTTTCTTTTCGACGAAGAGGCGATTTCCAAGTTTTCGGTTTGACCCAGAGTTGAAAGGTTTTAGATTTCCCCGGAAGCAGTTCCACTTCCGGCGGATAGTCCACGACGCGATCGAGTTCCGGGTCGAAAAACACCTGTTCGCAAATCCCCTCTCGCTCGAATTCCGTTTTGACAAAAACCCCTCGTTTGGTGTTGCTACAGTTGACCGCTTCCAGGTCGAATTTGCCCCATTTGGCGTTTTGCCCTTTGATAAATCCCCGTTTAGCTTTCTGCGGTGGTTTTCCGCGTCCGTTTTGACTCGAAACCGTTAAAGACAGGGGTACGGTGGCGGAGTGCGGCGATTCGGGGCCGAGGCGTTCGGCGTCGATTTGGGGGGAAGATTGGGGCAGTTTCAGGGGCTTTTGAGGGCGTACTTCCAGGCGCACCCCTTCGCCCGTGTCACCGTAAAATCGGGCGATTTTGAAATAGATAATATCGGTGAGAATTTCCCCTTCGACCCGCGAGGAGAGGCGCAGGGTGGGACTGTACACTAAATCGGAAGTGGCGTCGGGTGGCGGCTGTAAAATCAGCTCGATGTCTCCGGCGCGGTTGGGGTTGAGAAGTAGGCTGTCGCTTTGGTTGGGATAAACGACGCGATACCACTCTTGTTTGAGATCGCAGCTGAGATAGTATCGATCGACCCGGTTGGAGGCGTTTTCGATGCGGACGCTGAGGCGGGTGGCTTGTCCCGGTTGCAGTTGGGGCGGGGTTTCTCGGCGCATCGGCGGCGTCACCGTCAAGCCGGGAACCCGATCGTCTCCCGAGGCGATGACGCGCAGTTGTTGGCTTGACATACTCGCCGCCTTAAAAGAGCGGCGATTCTCCAGACCTCACGGTTTG
>NZ_JBNGCO010000127.1:0-12268 GCF_049974805.1 Baaleninema sp. | reverse complement strand
GGCCGAAGCCGCCACATTTTGAGTGTGGTGCGTCTACCAATTTCGCCATCCGCCCTTGGGATTAGCTTTACCATTATAACCACCAATTCGCCGATTTAGCAAGTCCTGATAATTTTGAGTCGCTGCCCATCGATCGATCTCCCGGGCCCGCAGAACGGGAACCGGATGAGAAAGCTGTTCGGCGTGCATTTGCTTGAGTGCTTCCCCGAGGGCGTCCTGACTAATCTCATCGTAGGCGCGAGCCTGTTCGAGAAACCCATCGAGATTCAATTGGGACGCCATCGCCGGAGAGCCGCCGGCCAGTTTCATCAACACCGACATAACAACGCGGGGATTTTGCGTGGCCAACAGCGCCGCGCGATCGCAGCTAAACTCGGCGCAGCGCATCCATTCGAGCATCTGCGACTGCAAACTCTGAGCCACGATCGTCCCCCAATTGGGAAGCTGTCCGGCCAACAAAGCAATCAAATTCGCCAGAGTCAAATACACCCCATGTTCGCACTTAAGATGTCCGAGTTCGTGAGCCAGAACCGCCTGAATCTCTTCCGGCGTCAGCATATCCAACAGAGAGGTATGCACGACGATAAAGGGTTGTCGGCCGCGCATGGCGAAAGTGTAGGCGTTGGGAACCGGATGTTGTCGCACGTAAAGCTGGGGCGCTTCCACGTCCAATACCCGCGCGGCTTCGAGGAGGAGTTCGTAGAGATGGGGGAGTTGTCGATCGCTCACGCGCACTCCCGAGGCGATATTTTCCAAATAAAAATACTGTTCTCCCACAGCACCGAGCAAACTGCGGACGACCAAATCGATCCCCGGAATTTGTTTGAGGGCGTCGGTGGCCGCGCGATCGAGGGGATGTCGAAACTGTTCCGACTTCAAGCCGACGAGGTGAGTTTTGCTCAAAGACATCTCGGGGACTACTCCACAAAAGACAGGAGGAAACGAATACCCATTTCCTCCTGTTATTTTAGCGAGTGGTACGACGTTACGCCGACGGTTGCCCCGACTCGATCGCTTCGGTGGCCGTTTCAGAACTCGGAACCATCACCCGTTCGATATCGGCACCAAGGCGACAGAGTTTTTCAGTGAGGTTTTCATAACCGCGATCGAGGTGGTGCAGTCCTTGAATCACCGTTTTTCCGTCCGCCGCCAGTCCGGCCAGCACCAACGCCGCAGAAGCCCGTAAGTCCGTCGCCACCACCGGCGCCCCCGAGAGCATCGGCACCCCGCGCACCACCGCGATATTGCCTTTGACGCGGATATCGGCGCCCATCCGTTGCAGTTCCGCCACGTGACGCAAGCGATTTTCAAACACCGTTTCCGTAATGACGCTGTTGCCGTTACTGAGAGTCGAAAGCGCCATAAACTGAGCTTGCATATCCGTGGGGAAGCCGGGATAGGGCTGAGTTTCGATGTCGGCCGCTTCGATGGGGCTGGGAATCACCCGCAGGGTATTGGGGGAGTCCATCGCCACCTGAGATCCCATGGCCCGCAATTTGGCGATCGCTGCCGTGAGATGATCGGGAATCACCGGAGACATGGAAATTTCCGATTGCGTAATCGCCCCCGCCACGAGGAAAGTTCCCGCTTCGATGCGATCGGGAACGATGCGATAGTCCGCCTGGTGCAGGCGGGGAACGCCGACAATGCGAATGGTTTTCGTACCGGCCCCTTGAATTTTGGCGCCCATCGCGCGACAGAAGTTCGCTAAATCCACCACTTCCGGTTCCTGGGCGGCGTTATCGAGGGTAGTTTCCCCGTCCGCCAGCGTCGCGGCCATCATCAGGGTTTCCGTGGCGCCGACGCTGGGATAGTCCAGGTAAATTTTCGCTCCCCGCAGCCGTTTGCGTCCGCCGCGCACGCAGGCGCGGACAACGCCGTGATGGATTTGCACGTCGGCGCCGAGGGCTTGTAAGCCCCGCACGTGCAGGTCTACGGGACGGGCGCCGATGGCACAGCCTCCCGGAAGCGGCACGCGAGCGATGCCCAAGCGAGCCAGGACGGGGCCGATGACGAAGAAACTCGCCCGCAGTTGGCTGACGAGTTCGTAAGGGGCTTGAGACTGGCCGATGTGTGTGGCGTCGATGTCTAAGACATCGCCGTGGGCGTCGAGTTTCACACCGAGGGCGCGAACGATCTGGCCCATGCGCTTCACGTCGAGCAAGTTGGGAACGTTGCGAAGTCGGCAGGGTTCCGGACAGAGCAAAGCCCCGGCCATCAGCACGAGGGCAGCGTTTTTCGCCCCACTTATCGTAACTTGTCCGCTCAGGGCGCTGCGCCCCCGAACATGCAGGACGGATTCCATCGCGTCGGAAGACCCCGGTTTGGGGTGGGCGACGGAAGAGTGGAGTCCCTTCGGATCGAGAGAAAGATTAATGGGTCTGTCCTCCAGAACGACGATCTCGTGTAAAAACCTGTAGAGTTCGGTTCCGATTCTACCGGAAACGTTGCGATGTAATATGGAGTTTAAGGAATTTTGTCAAGCACCGTTGAAATTTTTCGGGATTTTTCCGGAATTTGGAGTGCCGCGACGGGAGCGGATGGATTTCCCTCGACCCTGAGTTGTCCTATCGGCCATTCGATCGAGCGCCCCACTGGGTCAGTAGTTCTTCGGCCAGTTCCGCCGACAGCGGTGCCGCAAACCAATAGCCTTGTCCGTACTGGCAGCTTAGTTTTTGCAGGTGTTGAAGTTGGTGGATATTTTCGATCCCTTCTGCGATTATGTCAATTCCTAGTCCGTGAGCGAGGCTTACCATGCTTTTTACTATTTTAGATTTACTATTTCGTTCTGCATCTTTTTTTAAAGAGAGACTGCGAACGAAGGATCGATCGAGCTTTAGCACGTCAATAGGGAAGCGGTGGAGATAGTTTAAAGAACAGTACCCCGTCCCGAAATCGTCGAGACAGATGACGATCTCCCGTGCTTTGACCGCTTGCAGGAGATCGATCGCCCCATCAACATCGTTCATCAAGGCGGTTTCAGTAATTTCCAACTTCAGAGTCGATCCGGGAAGACGCGTCTCCTCCAGAACTCGATCGAGTTGGGGCAGGAACTCCGGCGTGAGTTGTTTTCCCGAAACGTTGACGCTGACGTGCAGAAGAGAGTGGGGAAATTGCCGTTGCCAGCGTCGCAGTTGGCGAGAGGCTACTTGTAACACCCACAGTCCCAACCTCTGAATCGACCCAGTTTCTTCGGCGATGGGAATAAATTCCACCGGAGAAATCGCCCCGTATTGAGGATGGTGCCAGCGCACCAGTGCCTCGAACCCAACCACTTGCAAACTGTTCAGGGCGACGATGGGTTGGTAAACCACGCGCAGTTCCTCGCGATCGATACAAGAGCGCAAATCGGTTTCGAGTTGCAGACGCCGCACCGTCTCGCCGCGCATGGCGCGATCGAACACCACGATACGAGGTTTGTTAGATTGTCTTTTCGCCCGATACAGCGCAATATCCGCATCTTGTAACAAATCTTGCGGTTGCTGATACAGCTCGTCGTTACCCTGGGCAACAATACCGATACTGGCTTGAGAAAACAACTGATGCTCGTCAATATAAAACGGCGCGTTCAAAGCATCTTGTAACTGCTGCGCCAGTTCCACCACTTCCTCTCTGTCGCTGACGTTTTCCATCAACACCGTAAACTCGTCGCCTCCCAACCTTGCGAAGGTATCCCCCGGACGCAGATAGTTTTCTAACCGCTGCGCCAGGGCCAGCAACAATCGATCGCCCACCACATGACCCAAACTGTCATTGACTGACTTAAAATTATCCAAATCCAAAAACAACAGGGCGAAATTATAGCTAGGGTGACGCCGGGTACGGCGCAGACTGCGTTCGATCTGGGCGAAGAACCAACCCCGATTCCACAATCCCGTCAGGGCATCGTGAGAGGCGCTGTAGCGCAGTCGTTGTTCCGTGCGCTTGCGTTCGCTGATATCGACGACCGACCCTTCATAATACCGTAAGTCGCCGTTCTCCTCCCGTACCGCCCGCACGTCCTCAGAAATCCAAATAATCGACCCGTCCCGGCGGTAAACCTCCGCCTCGAACCCGGACACCACGTTTTGAGCTTGTAACAGTCGCAGCAGCTTGGCGCGGCGACTCGAATCGACGTACAGTTGTCGATCGATATCCCGTAACTCCTCGATTAACACTTGCGGCGAGGGATAGCCCAACAAATAGGCTAAAGCCGGATTGGCACTGAGATAATAGCCTTGGGGGGCGACTTGAAAAATGCCCTCGATGGCGTTCTCAAAAATGCTGCGATACTTCGCTTCCGCCTGGGCTAACGCCTCCACCGTCCGTTTCCGTTCGGTGATATCGAGTCCCATTCCGAAAAAAAACTCACAGCGACCGGTTTGAGGGTTGGGAATGGCGCGGCCGTGCCATTCCACCCAAATTTGGCGTCCGTCTTTCGTTAAAACGGGATTTTCCGTGTGCGTCAGCGACGATCGAGCGAGCAGTTTCTCGAACACTTGCGCTACCACTTGGCGATAGGGAACCGGAACGAAGGTCGAGAGATAATCGCAGCCGAGAACCTCCTCCCGGTGGTATCCCAACAGGATTAACATAGACTCGCTCATCCGCAACACCCTTCCCTCTCGATCGATGGCCACCACCAAGGAAGGATTCGCTTCGAGAAGGGTTTGATTGAAGGCTCGTTCGAGTTCCAAAGCCGATCGGATTTCCTGACTGTAGGGGTGGATTTGGCGGCGGGAACGATACCAACGTCGCAGCGCCACCGCCCCGACGGCCGACCCCATGACTACCGCAACGACACCGAGGGTTTGCCAAATACGATTGACGACCGGATACGACGGAGACCCAACTTGAGACAACTCCGTTTCGTTTTTCCGCTCGATCGACAACTCGCCGACCGAGGGTCGATCGTTTTCTCGCCAAGTCCAGGTCAAAGCCAGGCCGATGGCCAAAGTCGCCATACCGACCACTCCCGCCACCTTAGCCAGTCCCTTGTCTCGCCGTTCTCTATCCTCTGTCATGACTTCGATGGGCCTAAGCGCGACAACATTGGCGACCCGTCGCCCCCAACGGCTTGGCTTGGGCTATCTCCCTTAACCAGTCAACCGGCTGACGACTCCGTTGTGGGAAATGTCCCCAAACTGTCACATCGCCCCCCAAATCGTCCCACAAAACTCTGACAACCTCTCGCCCGACCTTCGCGATCGACGTTGCCGATCTTGCTAACAGTCTACCGGAACCTCAGGGTGAAGTTTCTCTCGCAATTCCCTCAACCCGCGCATACCTCGCCTTTAAAGCGCGTTTGAGGACATCGATCGACTAGCCCGACGTAACGATTCGATGGTTGAAATCACCTCTTGGGCGACGAGATCGATTTCCTCGACCGTCGTAAACCGACCGATACCAAACCGAACCGACGCATAGGCCAAAGATTCCGACCGTCCCAACGCCGCCAAAACATGAGACGGCTCGATTTTCGCCGACGTACAAGCCGACCCCGACGACACCGCCATCACCGATTGCAATCCCAACAGCAGCGCCTGACCGTCCACCCCTTCAACGCTAACGTTCAAATTACCCGGAAGTCGCCGTTCCCGATGTCCGTTGAGAAAGATCCCCTCGAGTGGCGAGAGTTTTTCCCACAATCGCTCTCGCAGTTCCGTCAACCGTTGCATCTCCTCCTCCATCAGCGACCGTCCCAACTCCACCGCCTTCCCAAACCCGACAATTTGCGGCGGATACAGCGTCCCCGATCGCATCCCCCGTTCGTGACCGCCGCCGTGAAGTTGCGGCGCCAGTTTCACCCGAGGATGGCGACGCCGCACGTACAACGCCCCGATACCCTTGGGACCGTAGACTTTATGCGCCGTCAGGGACATCAAATCGATATATTGCGCCTGCACGTCCAAGGGAATTTTACCGATGGCTTGGGCGGCGTCCGTGTGGAACAAAACCCCGCGATCGCGACAGATTTGCCCGATTTGCGCGATCGGTTGCAACACGCCAATTTCGTTATTGGCCGCCATCACCGACGCTAACACCGTATCCTCCCGCAGAGCCTTCTCGAACGTTTCGACATCGAGCAACCCGTCCGACTGCACCGGAAGCACCGTCACCTCGAAGCCGAGAGATTCCAAATACTGACAGGGATCGAGGACGGCGTTGTGTTCCGTCGCCACCGTAACGATATGGCGACCCTTCGTAAAATAGGCTTCCGCCACCCCCTTAATCGCCAAATTATTGGCTTCCGTCGCGCCGCTGGTAAAAATAACTTCCTCGGGAGACGCGCCGATAGCGGAAGCGATCGACTCCCGCGCCTGTTTGACCGCCGCTTCAGCTTCCCAACCGTACTGATGGTTGATACTCGAAGGATTGCCGAAATACTCCGTAAAATACGGCATCATCGCCGCTAACACCCGTTCGTCAACGGGGGTCGTGGCGTGAGCGTCGAGATAAATCGGGCGTTGTCGGTGTTCGGACATGGACGATTCAGTGCTGGCAAACTGCAAAACTGACAAGATTTTAAAATTAAGCAATCGATATTATCGATCGTATCGATCGACCGAGTTTCTCTATGGTAAGTTCTCCGGTAAGTTCTCAGCCGACACCTCACAGCGGATATCACTGGGACGGCATCAGCCCGCGTTTTTTTGAAGGGTGGTATTACCGCGTTACGCTTCCCAAAGCGCAGCAAACCTTCGCCTTTATGTATTCGATCGAAGATCCCGTCGGCGGACAACCCAACAGCGGCGGTGGGGCGCAAATTCTCGGACCTGACGACGAATATCTCTGTCGGACTTTTCCCGACGTCAGCCGATTTTGGGCGTGGAAAAACGCCCTGGGATTGGGACATTGGGGCAAAACCGACTTAACCGGAACGCCGACCTTTCTCGACCCTGCCCTATTCGATCGATACATCAAAGACGGCTATCAAGGAACGGCCACCTGGCATCAAGGCCACCTCTACGACCCCGGAACCGAACATCGCTGTCAGTGGCAATATCGCATCGAACCCGTCTACGGTTGGGGCGATCGTCAGTCTACCGCTGGCGTCCTGTCCTCCTTTCAAATCTTCGAGCCCGGATGGCAGATTTTGATGGCCCACGGCTGGGCGACGGGTTGGATTGACTGGAACGGAACCCGCTACGACTTCCATCGCGCCCCCGCCTACGGCGAAAAAAACTGGGGTCGATCGTTTCCCAAAAGCTGGTTTTGGCTCAACTGCAACAGCTTCGACAACGAAAGCGACCTCGCCCTCACCGCCGGAGGCGGACAGCGACAGGTTCTTACCTGGATGGAATCCGTGGCCATGGTGGGCGTTCACTATCGCGGTCAGTTCTACGAATTCGTCCCCTGGAACGGAACCGTGACTTGGGAGGTTTCCCCCTGGGGGTCATGGAAAATGCAAGCCGAAAGCGGGGATTTCGCCGTCGAACTCGAAGGCACCACCGACAAGCCAGGGACGCCGTTACGAGCGCCCACCCATCGCGGTTTAGTCTTTGTCTGTCGAGATACCATGGCCGGCCAGGTGAAGTTACGCTTGACCCGACGGGAACGGGGCAAAGTTCGCACCCTCGTCGAAGCCACCAGTTCCCAATGCGGCTTAGAAGTCGGGAACATTGAGGATTGAGAGCCGTAGGGTGCGTGACGCGGAAAAATCGGGTGTAAATCGCGAGACGAGCCAATCGTCACGCACCACCCCAGACGGGGGGATGAGCCGATGATGGGGTGAGGGGATGAGGAGATGAGGGGATGGCGAGAAATTATCAATTGTCTCCTCGACATGGGATGATGGAAAAGGGATTGACTTTTTTCAGGAAGAATGGAACCGCAAAATTTTAAAGAAAATTTTAAAGTGTTCGATCGAGACCTCGACGACAATACGCTCGATCGCTATCTCGAAGCCTCCGAGTTGTCCGTCGATACCGAAACCATGGGATTGTTACCCCAGCGCGATCGACTCTGTTTAATACAACTGTGCGATCGAAACGGTTTCGTCAGCGCCGTTCGCATCCAGCGCGGACAAACCGAAGCCCCCAACCTCAAACGGCTGTTAGAAGCCGACTCGATTCTCAAAATCTTTCACTACGCCCGCTTCGACGTAGCCACACTGAAATATCACCTCGGAATTCTCACAAATCCCCTCTTCTGCACCAAAATCGCCAGCAAACTCGCCCGGACTTATACCTCTTCCCACGGCTTAAAAGCCTTAGTCGGCGAACTCGAAGGCGTCGAACTCGACAAAAAAGCCCAAAGTTCCGACTGGGGAAACGCCGCTAACCTCAGTCAAGAACAATTGAGTTACGCCGCCAACGACGTACTCTATCTCATCAGTCTCAAAATCAAACTCGAAACCATGTTGAAGCGCGAAGAACGCTGGGACTTAGCCCAACGCTGCTTCGATTGCGTCCCCATCTTTGTCGATTTAGATTTAATGCAATATCAAAACATTTTCGAGCATTAAATCACGATCGTCACCTCGAGGATTTCGTCTCGTATAGCGAACAGCAAATCGTAGGGTGCGTGTTTGACAGCGAACAGTTAACAGCGAACAGTTAACAGCCAACAGTTGCTCCCCATCCCCTCATCCCCTCATCCCCTCACCCCGATCGCACCCTAACCTCATCACCAAAACTTGTGCAATGGATCGTTTTTGGGTAAATTTGCTAGTCTAGCTTAAATAGCTTTGGGAACGGTAAAGAACAGTGGATATTGTAATTGGGCGGGGCAAAACGGCTCGCCGAGCTTACGGAATTGACGAAATCGCGTTAGTACCGGGTCAGCGTACCATTGACCCCGACCTCGCCGAGACCACCTGGAAAATCGGTGGCATCGAGCGAGAAATCCCCATCATCGCCAGTGCGATGGATGGGGTGGTCGATGTCCGCATGGCCGCTTTACTCTCGGAACTGGGCGCCTTGGGCGTATTGAACCTCGAAGGGATTCAAACCCGCTACGACGACCCCAATCCGATACTCGATCGAATCGCATCGGTGGACAAGCATGAATTCGTGCCGCTGATGCAAGAGTTGTACAGCCAACCGATTCGTCCGGAACTCATCGAAAAACGCATTCGCGAAATCAAAGAACAAGGCGGAATCGCGGCCGTCAGCGCCACTCCAGCCGGGGCAGTAAAATTTGGAGAAGCCGTCGCTAAAGCCGGCGCCGACCTATTCTTCGTACAAGCCACCGTGGTTTCGACCTCGCACCTGTCCCCCGAATCCGTGACGCCGCTGGATTTGGCAGGATTTTGCCAAGAAATGCCCATGCCAGTGGTACTGGGGAACTGCGTCACCTACGACGTCGCCCTCGAACTGATGAAAGCGGGTGCAGCCGCCATCATGGTCGGTATCGGCCCCGGTGCCGCCTGCACCTCGCGCGGCGTTTTGGGTATCGGCATCCCTCAAGCCACAGCCGTGGCTGACTGTGCCGCCGCCCGCGACGACTACCAGCGCGAAACCGGAAAATACGTTTCCGTGATTGCCGATGGAGGTTTGGTCACCGGGGGCGACATTTGTAAATGTATCGCCTGCGGTGCAGACGGCGTAATGATCGGATCGCCGATCGCCCGCGCGAAAGAAGCCCCCGGCCGCGGCTATCACTGGGGAATGGCAACCCCTAGCCCGGTTCTGCCTCGCGGAACCCGCATTCGCGTCGGTAGCACGGGAACCCTCGAGCAAATTCTGCGCGGTCCGGCGCAACTCGACGACGGAACCCACAACTTCCTCGGCGCGTTGAAAACCAGCATGGGAACTCTCGGCGCCAAGGATCTTAAAGAAATGCAGCAAGTGGAAGTGGCGATCGCTCCCTCGTTGCTGACCGAAGGTAAGGTCTACCAAAAAGCCCAACAATTGGGAATGGGTAAATAGAGAGATGAGGTGATGAGGTGACGAGGCGTTATCCTCCTTGTCTCCTTGTCTCCTTGTCTCCTTGTCCCCTTGTCCCCTTGTCCCCTTGTCCCCTTATCCCCTTGTCCCCGAGTGGGTCTTGTTAAAAAATTCCCAGATTTTAACGCAGGGGGGAACGTTATTTATTAGAATAATAAATAGCGGAGACGCATGTTTCCGTTCACTCCTCACACCACACTCCGCCCGGACGGATCGTTCGGGTGGTTTCTTTTTTGGGGAAGGCGCTACAAATCTATACAGGGTTGCCCAGCCGAACGCCGTTTTTTCCCAGTTTTTCCGGTAAAATAAAAGGTAACGTGAGACTCGCAAAACTCGTCAGATTGAGGCTTGAGAGGCTCGATCGACTGGGACAGTCAGCCAGTCGCCAACCCGAACCCTAGAGGCGAATCGAGTTAGACCGTTCGTTTTCTCTCTGTCGAATTGACTCGGCGAATTTTTCCGGTCGAACCCTTCTCGCTCCTTGCGTTTTCCTCAAGTCCAGCCCGCCATTGACGAAGAGGCGATCGATAGGTGATCGCTCGTCAAATCGAGAGTTCGTCTGAGACGCTCGGTTCCTATCGCCTCTGTCCGGGCGGGGGCGGAGGGAATGTTAAACTCAAGAGTGAACAAACGATCGATATTAAGGATTTCGAGGTATGTCATCAGCTGTAGAAGTTTCAGATGCAAGCTTTAAAGAAGATGTCTTAGACAGCGAGCTGCCGGTACTGGTGGATTTTTGGGCGCCCTGGTGCGGCCCCTGTCGCATGGTCGGCCCCGTGGTAGACGAAATCGCTCAGCAATACGAAGGAAAAGTCAAGGTCGTGAAACTCAACACCGACGACAATCCTGAAGTGGCGAGCAAATACGGAATTCGCAGTATCCCGACGCTGATGATCTTTAAAAACGGTCAAAGAGTCGATATGGTGGTCGGAGCAGTTCCCAAAACCACGCTGGCTAACACGCTGGAAAAATATCTCTAAACTCGCCTTCGATCGCGCCGCGATCGATACAATTCCCAAAACCGGCTGAGGGGTGACTCGTCAGAGTTCCCTCAGCCTTTGTTTGACGGCGCGATCGCTCCAATGTCAAACTGCCCATAAACTCCCGCGCTCTCGGTAAAATAAGATACTGCGCTTCACATACGGTTTATGGCAACACCACCCAACTCTTTCGAGACGCTATCTGTTGAAATTTCAGATTTGATCGACAAGCTGCCGACCCTCGAACATTGGCAGTGGATCGGTCGTTCCCTTTCTACTTTGGCGCAAATTGCCACCAAAGACACCGATCGCCTCGACTGGAAAATTCTCAGTTACTCGCTGCAAGACATGGAGCGAGGCTTGGAGATTTTTGCTAACTATCGCCACGTTCGTAAAATCTCCATTTTCGGCTCTTCCCGCACACCCCAGGACGCGCCGGAATACGACATGGCGCGAGAGTTCGCTCGCCGTCTGGTAGATTACGGCTTTATGGTCATTACAGGGGCCGGTGGCGGCATCATGGAAGCGGGAAACGAAGGCGCCGGCGCCGAAAAATCCTTCGGCTTGAACATTCAACTTCCCTTCGAGCAAGCGTCGAACCCCTACATCAGCGGCGACGCCAAACTTATCGATTTTAAATACTTCTTCACGCGCAAGCTGTTTTTCCTCAAAGAAAGCGACGCTATCGCCCTGTTTCCCGGCGGCTTCGGTACCATGGACGAAGCCTTTGAAACCATTACCCTCAGCCAAACGGGAAAATACGGCCCCGCTCCTCTCGTCTTGATCGATCGCCCCGGCGGTGATTACTGGTACGGTTGGCAAGACTATCTCAAAAACTGTCTGCTGAAAAACGGCACCATTTCTGAAGAAGATTTGAGTCTCTATACCATCGTTGACGACGTAGAAGATGCCTGTGACGCCATTCGTCGTTTCTATCGGGTGTACCATTCAAGTCGCTACGTGGACGAACTTTTCGTCATGCGCTTGAAATGTCCCTTGTCAGACGAGACAGTCGAACAACTCAACGACGAGTTTAGCGATATTCTCGTATCGGGGCGCATTGAAAAATCAAAAGCTCTCCCTAAAGAAATCGGCGACGAAACCGAACCTCTGCCTCGCCTCGTCATGCACTTCAATCAGAAAAACTTCGGCCGCCTGCATCAAATGATTTGGCGGTTAAACCAGTTAGGCTGTCAAGCGGCGAAAGAAGAACACCCGGAACAGAAATAACCCCAACCGAAATCGATAGTCTTTCAACTCCTAGCCGCGTTGCCTCGCCGCAATGCGGCTATAAGGTTTCTGTGGCGATCGCCTCTCGGTTGACAGATTGTCAAACTTTTTCTCGAACCTCTCAACTGAAATTGTTGACATCCTCTCCCAGCAACCCGTTCTGGGTATGCCGGGAGATTCCTTGGGTCG
>NZ_JBNGCO010000126.1:0-12328 GCF_049974805.1 Baaleninema sp. | reverse complement strand
CTCTGTTTCGCTCTCAGTTTCTCCAGGCTCTGCAACTTTTGTCCTGTACTTAGGGGGATGAGAAACCGCGAACTGAAAACTGAAAACTATCCTCACTGTTCACTGTTCACTGTTCACTGTAAATGCTTCCTATTGCTTGGTTACAACTGACTCGAGAAAAAACGCGATTGATGACAGCCATTGCGGGGATTGCGTTTGCGGACGTGCTGATGTTCGTTCAGGTGGGGTTTCAAAGTGCGTTGTACGCCAGCGCCCTCGGACCTCACAACAGCATTAACGGCGAGTTGGTTCTCGTTAATTCCACTTATCAAACGATTTTTTCTATGAAAGGTTTTTCGCGCCGTCAGTTGTATCGACTGCGGGCGATCGAGGGAGTGGAAAATGTCAGTCCGATTTATATCGGTTCGGCGGATTGGAAAAACCCGGAAAACGGGACGAGTCGGGTGATTTTGGGGTTTGGAATCGATCCGGTACAGCCGACGTTGAACCTTCCGGAAGTGCAAGAGAATCTCGATCGCCTGACGGAGATCGATCGGGTGTTGTTCGATCGCGCTTCTCGTCCCGAATACGGTGCGATCGAAACGTTATTTCAAGAAAATCCCCATTTAGAGGTTGAAGTCAACGAAACGCGCCTGCGCGTCGTGGGATTTTTTACGTTAGGTGCGTCTTTTTCCGCAGAAGGCAATTTTATTTGTAGCGATTTAACCTTTTTGAGAATCTTCAAAAATCGCGATCCAGAACAAATTGAAGTGGGCGTCATTCATCTCGAACCTGGGGAAAATATAGACAGCGTTAAACAGGAAATCGAAAAGTTTATAACCTCAGATACCAAAGTTTTAACCCGAGAAGAATTTGCCAATATAGAACGAGATTATTGGGCAAATAGTACCGGAATCGGATTTATTTTTAGTTTAGGTGTTTTTGTAGGATTTTTGGTTGGATTAGTAATCGTTTATCAGATTTTATATTCCGACGTATCCGACCATTTACCGGAATATGCCACCTTAAAAGCAATGGGCTATCGAGACTCTTATTTATTGAAGGTTTTAATACAAGAAGCCATCATTTTAGCCATTTTAGGCTATTTACCAGGATTGGGAGTCTCTTGGTGGCTGTACGAACTGACCCGATCTTCAACATTTTTACCAATTTATATGACCGTTTCTCGTGCAGCTTATTTGCTGATTATCACCATTTTAATGTGTAGTATTTCCGGATCGATCGCCATTCGCAAACTCAGAGACGCCGACCCTGCAGACGTTTTCAACTAACTCAAATTTCTCAAAACAATCGGATTGTTGTAGATTCAAACATCTCCGGGTCTTCTGAGTTTCTATGGTGAACCGATCCTCAACACTTATTGAGCTTCCCTAACATGAAACCAGACAGTATCGTTTCAATCCACCAACTCAACTACGCCTTCGGCCAAGGAAAACTGAAACGAAACGTCTTATCCGATATCGAAATGGACTTACAACCGGGCGAAATTGCCATGATTGAGGGTCCCTCCGGTTCCGGAAAAACCACATTGCTGACACTAATCGGGGCGCTGAGATCGATCCAAACCGGAAGCCTCAGAGTCTTTGGCAAAGAGCTTCTCGGCGCATCTTACAACGAACGAGTTTGCGTCCGCCGAGGAATCGGCTATATTTTCCAATCCCATAACTTACTGAGTTTTCTTACCGCCAAACAAAACGTTTGGATGTCCTTACAATTGCACCGAGAACTCAGCAAAACCGAAGCCGAAACTCGCGCCAAATCGATTTTAGCAGCGGTAGGATTGGGCGATCGCCTCCACGACTACCCCGACAGCTTATCCGGCGGACAAAAACAGCGAGTCGCGATCGCCCGGGCGTTAGTCAACCGTCCCCAATTGATTCTCGCCGACGAACCGACGGCGTCCTTAGATAGCAAATCGGGGCGGGATGTCGTGGAATTGATGCAGCAACTCGCCCGAGAGTTCGGAAGTTCCATTCTCATCGTCACTCACGACGCCCGTATCGTCGATGTCGCCGATCGCGTGTTGTATCTCGAAGACGGACGATTGACGCGAGACGAGAAAAACCCCAACGGAATCCCTAGCGATCGCGAATCGTGAGACGTTTGGCGATACCTCAGTTGGCAAATCCTTACAATGCTTGCAGGGTTTGTCCGAAGCACGCCGTCGTATCCCCAACTGTTCGCCAACCGATCGCCCACTGCCATGACTGCTATTTTATCCGCCGTTCTCCCCGTCGCCTGCATCGTCGCCATCGGCTTTTTCGTCGAAAAAACCCTGCATCTCGATCGCGCCTCCCTTTCCCGTCTGACGCTGTTCGTCTTTTCTCCCGCCCTCGTCGCCGATGCCATTTACCGAATGCCCCTGACAGCGGAAAACGCCGCCGGATTGTTCCTGGGATTTACCCTCGTCTACCTTTTGCTGTGTTTGCTGTCGTGGGGATTGGGGCGGTTGTTGAAGTTTCCTCCCGTAGTTCAAAAAAGCGTTGTCGCCACGACATCCTTTCCCAACACGGGAAATATGGGATTGTCGGTCACGTTTTTTGCCTTTGGCGAAGCGGGACTCGATCGCGCCGTGGTGGTTCTGATTATTTGTAGCATCTTGGTCTTTTCCACGGGGCCGGCGATTTTAAAAGGCGGCGGTTTTGCCAACGCAATTCGCTTTACGCTGAAGTTACCGTTGATTTGGGCGATGTTGTCGGGGTTTTTGCTGCGACTGTTGCCCTTCGATTTACCCTTCAAACTGGATGAGGGACTGCACGTTCTCGCCCAAGGGACGATTCCGATGGCGTTGCTGTTGCTGGGGATGGAAGTTGCGAGTGCAAAGGTACAGTTGACGCTGTATGAAGGGGCGGCGAGTTTGTTGCGTCTTCTCGGTGGGGCGATGGTTGCTTATATTGTAGCGACAGCGTTGGGATTGACGGGACTTGACTGGCAAGTCTTGATTTTACAGAGTTCGATGCCTGCGGCGGTGAGTTCGTTTTTGATGGTGAACGAGTTCGGCGGGGATGGGGTTCGGACGGCGAGAGTGGTGATGGTTTCGACGTTGATGGCGTTTGTGACGTTGCCGCTGGTGTTGTGGGTGATTTCGTAGGTTTCACCACAGAGACACAGAGGACACAGAGGGGATTGGAGGGGGGTTAATCGGCGAAGATTTCGCTTAAGTTGAGGAGGAATCCGGATAACTTTGTCAGAATCCGGGTTCCTTGAAGAAACCCGGTTTTTCAACAATTGGGAGGACGGAACAATTTCTATTCCGCCTTTTCCTGCTGCCATTGCTGCAACGCCAAACGGTGAACCTCTTGCCAACTCATCTCCTGTTTCCGAGCGAGTTTGGCAACGTCTTCGTATTCCGGTTGAACGTTGATGACGTTCCCTTTAGCGTCGCGGGCGATTTTCACGCGAACTTCACTCTCAAAGAGGGCGATCGATCGAAACTCTCGCGAGAGGATCGATCGCTCCTGAAAACTGTGACGAATTCCCAAAGTTGTCGTTTCTCGGAACAACACCGCCTCGCAGTCAGTTTGCTTGTCGGGAGAACAAATCACCGTCAGCAAAATACCGGGACGATTTTTCTTCATTCCCAGCGGCTGCGTGAAAACATCCAACGCCCCAATCTCGAAGAGTTGCTCGAAAACATAGCCGATCGCCTGGGGGCTGATATCGTCGAGTTGAGTTTCCAACACGCAAACCCGATCGATCGCCGAAGGTTGCGTGTCTTCCCCAATCCACAAGCGCAAAAGGTTCGGAATCGCCAACTCTTGCGAACCCGCCCCCAACCCCGTCTGTTGCAACGTCATCGCCGGAGGAACGCCAAAGGATTCCGCTAACGTCACCGTTAACGCTGCCCCCGTGGGGGTGACGAGTTCGCGATCGATCCCGTTTCCATACACCGGAACCTGGCGCATTTGCCAGAGTTTCAACACCGCCGGGGCAGGAATGGGAATTCGTCCGTGAGCGGCTTTCACCGTTCCCCCTCCCGTCGGTAACGGCGAACAGTAGAGTCGATCGATCTCCAACCAATCCAACCCGAGACAGGTTCCCACAATATCCACGATCGCATCCGTGGCGCCGACTTCGTGAAAGTGGACGCGATCGAGCGAAACCCCGTGAACCGCCCCCTCAGCCGCCGCCAACCGTCGAAACACCGCCAAACTCCATTTCCGGGCGCGATCGGGAATGTCCGCCGACTGCAACATTTCCTCAATTTCCGGTAAATAGCGATTTCCCTCAGAATGGTGGTGATGGTGGTGATGGTGATGTTTCTCCGCGTCGAACGTGGGCGGTTCTTCCGTCATATCGCGCAGGTCCACATAGGCTTTCATCGCCGAGATGCCGTTACGACGCACCCGTTCGACGCGCAGGCGGTAATCTTCTTCCACCCCCAAACGGTTCAAATGTTCGGTGAGGTAGTCCACAGGAACCCCAGCATCAACCAAGGCTCCCAAACACATATCCCCAGCGATACCCGTGGGGCAATCGAAATATGCAATCTTACTCATTTAATATCCGCACGCACACCGTCCAGATGCGATTATAAATGTGTTTTGCCAAGGGGGATTTCCTTCCCGGCGTCCCCAACCGCAACCTGATAAAAAAACAGACTTATGGCCGAGCTTTACGAAATTCATCCGGAGACGCCGCAAGTGCGTCGAATAGAGCAGATCGGGGATGCCCTATCCGACGGGGCGGTGATGTTGTACCCCACCGATACGGTATACGCCATCGGTTGCGACATCAACGCCAAATCTGCCGTCAAGCGAGTTCGCCAAATCAAGCAACTCGCCAACGACAAGCCGCTTACCTTTCTCTGTCCCTCGTTGTCGAACATTGCCAGTTATGCCAGGGTCTCCGATCCGGCTTATCGGATTATGAAGCGTCTGATACCAGGACCGTTTACCTTTCTCTTACCCGCGACGAAACTCGTCCCCCGTTTGGTGATGGACCCCAAACGTAAAACCACGGGGATTCGCGTTCCCGATCGACCCGTATGTCTGTCGCTTCTCGAAGCCTTGGGACATCCGATTATTTCCACGTCGGCGTATTTGCCCAGTCAGGACGATAACACGCCGATTCCGACGGTGAAGGTGGGACGAACTCTCGATAAGGCGGAACTGTTCGATCGCTGGGATAAGTTAATCGATGTCATCATAGACGACGGCTTGGAACCGGGTTATGACTTTTCGACGATTCTCGATTTGACGGACGACAACGATCCTCAAATCGTCCGGAAAGGCTTGAATTGGGAAGCGGCAGAGGCGTGGATTTGAGGTTCGAGGATGCTCGTTGACGGTACCCGTTGACTGTGCCAGTTGAGACGGTGGCGTTGACAGCGACGATCGATCGGCGAACTGTCCACTGTTGACAGTCGCGAGTCAGACGGCGAGAGGGGTCGATCGAACCTTGATGGGGCGGTCGATCGCGAGTTGGGACAGCCAAGGTCAGGCAGCGAATTCGGATAGGGCGATCGCGGAATTGGTTCGAGACGGACGAACAGGTTCCGATAGTGGCATTTTCGCGCCCTGAGCGCAGTTTTCGCGCTCCTAAAGTTGAGATGTAGACGGAAAGGCACGCTGACCGCCACCGCTACATCTCTTCTTCCACCCGAGTGCGCTACCTTCAGGCAAAATCATGAATATCAAACTCGCAACTTCCTTCAACCAGGGCATCGACGACAACTTAAAAACCGGACGTTCCGCACCGCTTCCCACGCCGGCCACCGCTGCCGAACCCCCCGCCGATCCCTTTGCCGATACAGTGTTCCAGCACTTGCAAACGGAGTTAGAAACCACCTCCCGCAGCGGCAAACAAGTGGCCCGACGCATCGCCCGCGAAGTCGAACGCATCTGTCAAAAGAGCGATCGCATTCAGCGTTCGGGGGAAGTGGAAAAGTGGAAACTCAACCTCGCTCACCATCGCCTGACTAAAATCTCGTCTTACTATAAACTCGGCTCGAAACAGGGTCGCGTGGAACTCCACAGCAACCTCAGCGTGATGGTGTACCGCCACATTGCCCCGACGAAAGCGAAACTCGGGTTTCAAGGTCGATACAACCTCATCGAAGACTTTCTGCAAGGGTTTTATATTGAAGTCCTGCGGGCTTTCCGTCGCGAACACGACGTACCGGAAGATTACACCCCTCGGACTCGCGTGGAGTTGGCGGAATACATGGCCTTTACGGAACAATACGCCAAACGCCGCATTTCTCTTCCGGGTCACAATTCCCAGCAACTTGTGATTTTGAGAGCGCAAGGATTTGCTAAGGGACAACCGCCGGAAACTTCGATCGATATGGAACTGGCGGTGGAGTCTGGAAAAACGGAAGAGGAGGAAAGTCACAGCCGTTCGGCAGCTGCCCGTCAAGTGCGCGAACAGATGGTTTCTGAAACCGTCGATCCCTCGGAAGCGGTGATGCGCGATCGCGTGATTCGCTCTCTCGTCAACTATTTGAAAGAGCAAGGTCAATCCGACTGCATCGATTATTTAGTCTTGAAGTTACAAGATTTGTCGGCTCACGAAATCGACGAAATTTTGGGACTGTCTTCTCGAGAAAGGGATTATCTTCAACAACGGTTTAAGTACCACGTAGAGAAGTTTTCTCGGGCGGGAAATTGGAAACTGGTGCATCAGTGGTTGGGGGCGGATCTCGATCGCAATTTGGGGATGTCTCCGGCTCAGTGGAAAGAGTTTTTGGAAAAACTCAGCCCCCCGCAACGGAAACTCATCGCCCTCAAGCAAGCCGGCGTCAGCGACAGCGAGATTTGTTCTCAACTCCAATGTACGCCCAAACAGGCTCAGAAACGCTGGTCGAAATTACTGGATTTGGCTTGGCAACATCGCAATGGTTAAGTTTTTTGGGGAAGACGCGATCGAAATGGAACGTCTTCCCCTTTTTCTTTAGGTGAGTTTCTTTTATGAAAAATTACTTTGTAGGAAGGTCGAAGAAAAAAAAACGGGTCGCTGTGTAAAGTTTAACGGAGAATACAGAGAATTGACTATAGGACGAGTTTTTATAAAAGACCTAGATGTTACCAGATGTTGCCAGATCCCCGGCATCTCCAAGATGCCGGGGATCTTGAGTAAAATAGATATCTTATATAACTTTTTGTTGGTAAAAATATTAATCGATCGGTTCAATTATTTAAAAAACAACAAAGGTATATAATACAAATAAAAAGCCATGACGATCGACGCCGAAAACCCAAAAAACCATCGAGAAACAATGTTAAAATAGATGCGAGACTTACAACAAGAAATCGAACAGTTCGATCGAAAATTCTAGAATCACCAAAAAGCCATTCAATGGGTGGTTCAGTTAGCCCTCAGCCTCATCGCGGCGGCCACCGTCACCGTTATCCTGTCGAGCGTCATCACCAAGTGACGCGCCCCATATCCCCCCAATTCCCGCTTGAGATTTATACTGAACCATAAGTAACAGTACTCATCTCATATCGATCTCATGGCAGAAGACGCAAACCAAGAGAAGAAGAAGCCAGCCGCCGCCAAAGGCGGGAAAGCCAAAAAAGAGAAACCCCCCGCAGTCGAAGACAAACCCTTCGCCGACTTCATGCACCAGGATTACCTGCCTGCCTTGAAAGCGGAACTGGAAAACCAGGGAATCGACGATCTCGAACTCAAGTTTGAAAAACATCGAGTTCGCCCCATCAGCCCTTCCGACGAGTGCTGGCAAGTCATCGGCACCTGGCAAGGGGGCAAACGCCGCTTTGTCGTTTATTTCCCCAAAGCGGACATCAAAGGACCTCGTGCCTTTTCCTGTTCGGCGGACGGCACCCAACCGAGTACCATCGAACCCTTCCTGATGGACGAACGCAGAATCAACTTACAACTGCTGGTTTTCGGCGTCGTGCAACGGTTGAACGCCCAGAAGTGGCTGGCGCGAAATTAGAGGATGAGGGGATGGGGAGGTGAGGAGATTTCACCACTCTTCCCCGTTCCCCGTTTCCCGTTCCCCGTTCCCTCTTCACTTACCCCTCTTCACTTACAATGAATCCTGTGGTTTTGTCCCAGGATGAGAATGTCAACGCTTTCCGAATCTCCCTTTTCCCCGGCAGAACTCTCTGCTGAAGGTATCAAACCCGAAGAATACGAGGAAATTGTCCAGCGATTAGGCCGCCATCCCAATAAAGCCGAATTGGGAATGTTCGGCGTGATGTGGTCGGAACACTGCTGTTATAAGAATTCCCGACCTCTCCTCAAACAGTTTCCCACCACCGGCGATCGCATCCTCGTCGGTCCGGGGGAAAATGCTGGAGTGGTCGATTTTGGGGACGGATTGCAACTGGCGTTTAAAATTGAATCCCACAACCACCCCTCGGCGGTGGAACCGTTTCAAGGGGCAGCTACGGGGGTAGGCGGGATTCTGCGGGATATCTTCACGATGGGGGCGCGTCCCGTGGCGGTGTTGAATTCGCTGCGCTTCGGTTCTCTGGAGAACCCCCGCACGCGACGCATTTTCGCGGGGGTCGTTGAAGGGATTTCCCATTACGGGAATTCCTTCGGGGTTCCCACTGTCGGCGGTGAAGTCTATTTCGATAAGGCTTACACGGGAAATCCTCTCGTGAACGCGATGGCGATCGGTATTATGGAAACTGAGTCGATCGTCAAATCTGGGGCGTCGGGTATCGGAAATCCGGTGCTGTACGTGGGATCGACCACCGGACGAGATGGTATGGGCGGCGCGAGTTTTGCCAGTGCCGAACTCAGCGACGATTCTCTCGACGATCGACCCGCCGTCCAAGTGGGCGACCCGTTTTTAGAAAAAGCCCTCGTCGAAGCCTGTCTGGAAGCCTTCAAAACCGGCGCAGTGGTGGCCGCCCAGGATATGGGGGCGGCAGGAATCACCTGTTCGACTTCGGAAATGGCAGCCAACGGCGGCGTCGGAATCGATTTAGACCTGGATAAAATCCCGGTGCGGGAAACGGGGATGGTGCCTTACGAATATCTGCTGTCGGAATCCCAGGAACGGATGCTGTTCGTGGCGCAGAAGGGACGGGAACAGGAACTCATCGATATTTTCAAGAAATGGGAACTGCACGCGGTCGTCGCGGGAGAAGTCATCGAAGACCCCATCGTTCGCATTCGCTACCAGGGTGCGATCGCCGCTGAAATCCCCGCTACCGCCCTGGCTGACAACACCCCCATTTACGAACGGGACATCCTCCCCGAACCGCCGGAATACGCTCAAATTGCTTGGCATTGGACGATCGATCGCCTACCCTATTGCCAGGAAAAAGGCATCGATATCGGCGGCGAACTCAAAACCTGGAACGATGTCCTGTTACAACTCCTCGATACCCCCAGTATCGCCTCGAAACAGTGGGTGTATCGACAATACGACCACCAGGTACAAAACAACACCGTCATCGTTCCCGGTGGGGCAGATGCGGCGGTGGTGCGGTTGCGTCCCCAGGAACCCCAGGCGGGAAGCGATAACGCGAACAAAACTTGGAATCGCGGCGTGGCGGCAACGGTCGATTGTAACTCCCGCTACGTCTATCTCGACCCCTACGAAGGGGCGAAATACGTCGTGGCTGAAGCTGCCCGCAACCTAAGTTGCGTGGGGGCTGAACCCGTCGCCGTGACGGACAACCTCAATTTCGGCAGTCCTGAGAAACCGATTGGATATTGGCAACTGGCTTCGGCTTGTAAAGGGTTGGCGGAAGCCTGCGAAAGCTTTGGAACGCCTGTGACGGGGGGTAATGTTTCGCTGTATAACGAAACCTTGGACGCCGACGGCAACCCCACGCCGATTTACCCGACGCCGGTTGTGGGAATGGTGGGGTTAATTGAGGATTTAACCCGAGTTTGCGGTCAGGGTTGGCGCCATGAAGGGGATTCGATTTATTTGTTGGGGCTGAAAACCGACTGCGATCGATCTGAGTTGGCTGCCCCCACCCTCGCCGCCTCGGAATATTTGGCGGTGGTTCACGAGACGGTTACAGGAAAACCCCCTCGCGTGGACGAAGAGTTGGAACGAGTTATTCAAGCTACTTGTCGCTACGGCATCCGTCAGGGTTGGCTGAATTCTGCCCACGATTGCGCTGAAGGCGGTTTGGCGGTAGCGGTGGCGGAATCCTGCTTGGGCGGACAACTCGGGGCGAAGCTGTCGCTTCCGGTCCCGACGGCGTATCGTTGGGATGAGGTGCTGTTTGCCGAAGGCGGGGCGCGTATTGTGGTCTCGGTGTCGCCGGAAAATGTGGCGGTTTGGGAAACCTATTTGGCGGAAACCCTGGGTGAGTATTGGCAAAAACTCGGAACGGTTTCCGGTACCGCTTTGGAAGTGGTATCTGGGGAATCGACGGTGTTGGATGTCACCTTAGCGGCGATGGCGGAACGCTACGACGGCGCGATCGAACGCCGTTTGGGGTAGTCGTTCGCCACCACAGAGGCACGGAGAACCCGGAGAGTTTGCCGGAACAACCAATCTAAGTTGACCCTTCAAACTCTAAGATCCCCGGCATCTTGAAGATGCCGGGGATCTCGATGGAAGATCGAGAGACTGGTTTTTGGGTTGGACGGGAAGCTGTTTCGGTTCACGAAATCCTCCGATACGTTTGGAAGCCCCGTCGCGTGATTCGCGGGGAGGAAAAACGAACGGCGACTTTAGTCGCCTACATTCACCTAGGTGTGTTATAATATCCCCATGAAACAAACGTTGACGATAGTTTGCAAGCTTAACCCCACGCCAGAGCAAGCTCAAAAGCTCGATAAAACTCTGGTGGCTTTTGCTGATGCTTGCAACTACGTCAATGGAACGGTCAACCCCAAAATCAAGAATAAGAACCGGATTCAGGCAGAAACATACAAGGAAATCCGTCGTCAATTTGGTTTGTCGGCGAATTTGGCTGTCAGGGTTTGTGCGAGGGTAGCTGCTAACCGTAAGGTAGGCAACCCAGTTAAGAGCTTCAAGCCCACATCAGCGGACTATGATGCTCGCATCTTCAGTTATCGAGCAAAAGACCAATCTGCCAGCCTGTCAACAGTGGATGGCAGAGAGGTTATTCCAATGGTTCTCGGCAATTATCAGATCGGGAAACTGGAGGGACATACCCCTACGTCAGCCACGCTTTGTAAACACCGGAATGGACTGTTCTACCTGCACATCCAGGTCAAGGACGAACCCCCTGAGCCGATCGATGATTCAGGGATTAAAGGTGTTGACCTGGGGCGTACAGACTTAGCGATTAGCTCAGACGGGGAGAGGTTTTCAGGGAAGGAGGTAAAAGCGAAGCGAGATAGGTTTGCTCGTAGTCGAGCTTCTATCCAACGGAAAGGCACAAAGAGCAGTAAGCGGCTGCTGAAACGGCTATCTGGCAGAGAGAAGCGTTATCAGACATGGGTAAACCACAACATTAGTAGACGGATTGTTGACTCTGCATATTCAGCGAATCAAGCCATTGCGCTGGAAGACTTGACCGGGATTCGGGAGCGCACCAACCAGCAGCGTAGAAGCAAAACTGAGCGTAGACGTTCCAATAGTTGGGCGTTCTATCAACTCAGGATGTTTATCGACTACAAAGCAACGGCTAAAGGTGTCCCCGTTGTTCTGGTGAACCCTGCGTACACCAGTCAGACTTGTCATGGATGCCTACACATCCACCCCGAAGAAGGAAAGTCTTACCGCTCTGGCAAAACTTTCGAGTGTGGGCATTGCGGATGGAAAGGCGACGCTGATTTTAATGGAGCCAACAATATCAAACGTCTTGGAGGCGTTGTAACCCGCCTCGAAAGCGCCAGCCTGCTGTCTTGCTCTGTGCGAGATAGAGTAACAGGTTAGGGCTAGAAAGCCCCGTCGCGTGATTCGCGGGGATTGGTTACAGCACTTGGTTGAAGAAGCAGCTTCGCGCCCCGGTGTGGCAGGCGATGTCTCCGACTTGTTCGATTTTGGCCAGAACGGTATCGGCGTCGCAGTCGTAGTAGAGGGATTTGACTTTTTGGATGTGGCCGGAGGTGGCGCCTTTGTGCCAGAGTTCTTGACGGGAACGACTCCAGTAGTGCATTTGGCCGGTTTCGAGGGTGCGTTGTAATGACTCTCGGTTCATCCACGCCATCATGAGTACGGTTCCGTCGCCGTCGTCTTGGGCGATGGCGGGAATTAAGCCGCGATCGTCGAATTTTAAGCCATCGATCCAGTTGCGATCGCTCGTGTTTGGGGCGATTGATTTTTCGGAACTTGCCGTCATTTTATTCGTTTAATACTTGAATTATTTAACTGTATATTATATCATAAATAAACCAAAAATTCTATTAATTTATAATATAGCCATAGGAAATGATTCGTGGCCAAATCCCCGATCGATCCAGGGCTGTG
>NZ_JBNGCO010000125.1:0-12494 GCF_049974805.1 Baaleninema sp. | reverse complement strand
AGTGCTGAAATCCCTCCGGGGAATCTCCGTCGCTTTAGCGCGGAGAGTAGTCAAGCCGTTGTCGTTGCGGGGAATGGAGCGATCGAGTTGCGCTTCCAACTCTGGAATTAAGGTTTCGTAGCGTCGCAAACTGGCTTCTCGCAGTTTCCAGGCGCGACTTTTCGGTTTTTTCTGACTAATTGCCCCCATCAACACTCCTAACGCCGCACCCGTCGAAGCCGAGGCGGGATTTTCTTTCTCGAATACCGTAATTTCTAATCCCGAAACTCGACTCAATTCGTAGGCGATCGCAGCCCCGACGATCCCACATCCCACAATGGCAATTTTCATGATGTCATCGCTCCCTAACAATGTCATACAATCTCGATAAAACCCAAAAACCCTTCAATATCAAAGGATTTTGCGAGTCTCTCAAAATTTTATGGGTCTCAAAAAACGTTTGCTGTTTACAGTTTGCCAACTCTGTCCTGTAATAAGATTAAAAGTTGGCTCGTTGCTTTAAAATTTTGACGAAAATGCGACGCAGCACTTGCGCGATCGAACCGGAGTTTTTAACCGTCCCAAGGGTCGATCGTTGACGCCGTGCGTCGCAAGTCCGAAGGCGAGTCCAACTCGAGAAATTCGACAAACCGCCCTCGATCGCAACCCTTTCAAGGTGTAAATACCGTTATGACCGACTCGATTCGCATCCTCATGTGTCCGCCTCATCACTACGATGTGGACTACGTTATCAACCCCTGGATGGAAGGAAACATCCATCGTTCCTCCCGAGATCGCGCTGAAACCCAGTGGGAAGGACTCTACAAAATCCTCAAAGACCACGCAACCGTCGATCTCGTCGAACCCGAAAAAGGCTGGCCGGACATGGTCTTCACCGCCAACGCCGGACTCGTCCTCGGAAACAACGTCGTTCTGAGTCGTTTTTACCATTCCGAACGCCAAGGGGAAGAACCCCACTTCAAACGCTGGTTTGAAAATAACGGTTTCACCGTCCACGAACTCCCGAAAGACCTCCCCTTTGAAGGGGCGGGCGACGCCCTGCTCGATCGCCAAGGACGCTGGCTGTGGGCGGGATACGGCTTCCGTTCCGAACTGGACTCCCACCCCTACCTGGCCAAATGGCTGGACATCGAGGTACTGTCGCTGCAACTGGTAGACGATCGCTTCTACCACCTCGATACCTGCTTCTGTCCCCTCACCAACGGCTATCTCCTCTACTATCCCCCCGCCTTCGACTTCTACTCCAACCGCCTCATCGAAATGCGGGTTCCGGCGGAAAAACGCATCGCCATCGAAGAACCCGACGCCGTCAACTTCGCCTGTAACGCCGTCAATGTCGATGACGTAGTGGTGATGAACCAAGCCAGCGACAACCTCAAAGCCAGACTGGGCGACGTAGGTTTCCGGGTCATCGAAACGCCCCTGAACGAATTTCTCAAAGCCGGGGGCGCCGCCAAATGTCTGACGTTACGCACCACCGAACCCATCGCCCGAGACGTTCGCGCCGTCGATTCGATCGTCTCCAAAACCATTACCCTACAAGGTCATCTCCTCGACGCGGGAATTATCAACCGCGCCCTCGATTTAGTCGTCGAAGGGGGCGGAAGCTTCCAAGTCCGTAACTTCAACCTGGGCGAACAGCGTCAAAGCACCTCCTCAGCGGAAGTTCACGTTTCCGCCCCCTCCAACGCGGTGATGGAAGAAATCGTCGCCCAACTCATCGACTTGGGGGCGGTATCGCTTCCCGAAGACGAACGAGACGCCCAACTCGAACCGGTACTTCAAGCAGGCGTCGCCCCAGACGACTTCTACGTGACGACGATTTATCCTACGGAAATCCGCATTAACGGCCAGTGGGTGCGCGTCCAAAAACAACGGATGGACGGCGCGATCGCCGTTCGCGAAACCGAAAACGGCCTCGTCGCCCAGTGCAAGATTTTACGAGATCTCGAAGTCGGGGAAAAAGTCGTCGTTAACGTCACCGGAATCCGTACCGTTCGCAAACCCGAATCTCGCGAACAACGGGGGTCACAAGAATTCAGCTTCATGTCTGCGGGCGTCTCCAGCGAACGCCGGGTGGAGTTAGTCGTCGAACAAGTGGCGTGGGAACTGCGGCGCATTCGCGATCGCGGCGGTAAAGTCGTCGTCACCGCCGGCCCCGTCGTCATCCACACTGGCGGCGCAGAACATCTCTCTTGGCTGATTCGCGAAGGCTACATCCAAGGACTTCTCGGCGGAAACGCCATCGCCGTCCACGACATCGAACAATCGACGTTAGGAACCTCCCTCGGGGTGGATATGAAGCGAGGCGTCGCGGTTCGGGGCGGACACCGCCACCACCTCAACGTCATCAACACGATTCGCCGTCACGGAAGCATCGCCAACGCCGTGGAACAGGGAATGATTACCAACGGCGTGATGTATGAATGCGTCAAACATAACGTTCCCTTCGTGTTGGCGGGGTCGATTCGCGATGACGGACCGCTTCCCGATACGGAAATGGACTTAATTAAAGCCCAAGCGCAATACGCCCACGTCATCGAAGGGTCTGATATGATTCTGATGCTTTCGACGATGCTGCATTCGATCGGTGTCGGAAACATGACGCCTTCGGGGGTGAAAATGGTATGCGTGGACATCAACCCGGCGGTGGTGACGAAATTGAGCGATCGCGGTTCGGTTGAATCTACTGGCGTCGTTACGGATGTCGGTTTGTTCCTGAGTCTGTTGGTGAAACAACTCGAACGCCTCACCAGTCCCTTAGCGGTAAAGGGATGATGAGGCGATGAGGAGGGGTAGGATGCGTTAGACTGAAAAACCGAAAACGCGCAGGGGAAATCACTTCAACAGACGCACCGCTAAGGTGTCAATCGCCCTAAAACTCCCTTCTCTGTGTCCTCTGTGTCTCTGTGGTGAACTTACACCCCCATCGTTTCCCAATCCAAACTGGCTGCGATCGCGGCCAGTTTTTCTGTATCCTTAACGTTCTCCAAATAAGGAATGCACCCCAACACCGGAACCTGAGTCATCGACTCGATTAAATCCTTCGGCGTCCACTTGGCGATATCCTCCTCCGTCCGAGGTTCGACGCAATTGAGGACGATTCCCCGTAACTCCACCTTCATCTGACGCGCCAAGGCGACGTTCGCCACCGCATGGGAAATCGACCCCAACTTCACCGGAACGACTAACAGCGTCGGTAAACGCCAATCTCGCGCCAAATCCGCCACGATGAGTTCTCGGGTGACGGGGGAACCCAAACCGCCCAAAAATTCCACCAGACAGAAATCTCGCTGTTGGCGAAGCTGTTGGAGTTCGCGCCAGACGATGGCGAGGTCGATGCTTCGCCCTTCTTTTTCGGCGGCGAGAGGAGGCGCTAAAGGCGCTTGAAAATATTGCGGTGTAATGGATTCGGGGGATTGGTCGAGGTCGAAGACTTCTGTAAAAAACTCGCGATCGCCGGTTCCCGACTGTAGCGGTTTCATCAATCCCAAGGATTGGTGTTGACGGTATTTGCGCCAATAGGCGACGAGTGCGGCGGTTAATATGGTTTTTCCCGCGTCAGTATCCGTTCCCGCGATCGAGAGTGCGTTCGATCGAATCTCAGCCATGAAACCCAAATCATCCCTAATATCACGATTAACGATTGTACGGGGTTTCAGCCGAGGAGTTGTTGATAAAAGTCGAGTTGTTGTTGGGCGATGGCGCGGTTGGTATAGCGTTTCATGGCGCGATCGAACCCTTGCTGCGCTTTCTGTTGCGCCAATTCGGGGTCGTCCATCAACGTCACCAAACAGTCCCGCAATTTTTCCGCCTTTCCTTCGGGAAAGACCAAACCCGTTTCGTCGATGACATAGGGAATTTCCCCCGAATCGGAACCGATGAGAGGAACGCGACAAGCCATCGCTTCGATGAGAACGTGGCCGAACTGTTCTTTCCAACCCACTGAGGAGAGGGTTTTGAATTTATAGGTGGTTTCCGAGGGTAAAACCAGGGTGTTGAGTAAATTGATATAGCGATAAACTTCGTCGTGGGGAACGCTTTCGACGAAAATCACCCGGTCTTCAAACTGATTTTCTTTAACCCAGCCTTCTAGGGATTCTTTCAGCGGTCCCCGTCCGAGAAGCAGCCATTTCCAGGGTCGATCGCGCAATCCTTCCAAGGCTTTACACAGCGTTAACAAGCCCTTTTCTTCAACGAAGCGTCCCACGAAACCCACGACGAAATCCGTCGGTTCCAATCCCAGTTTTTGGCGCAGTTCCGGAACCTCTTGCGGTCGAAACAGGGTTTCGTCAACCCCCAACTGAGGAAGCACTGTAATCGGGCCGTTGTAGCCGCGATCGCGTAGAATTTCCGCCCCATCTTGATTTCCCGCCACAATCCCGTCCGTATGGCTGAGATTGTACTGTTCCAACAGCGACACGGGAAACTTCAACGTATAGGGAACGTTCCACCAGGTAAAAAAGACGT
The DNA here is from genome assembly GCF_049974805.1 of Baaleninema sp. Lineage (NCBI taxonomy): Bacteria > Bacillati > Cyanobacteriota > Cyanophyceae > Oscillatoriales > Oscillatoriaceae > Baaleninema > Baaleninema sp. The sequence goes on along the minus strand of NZ_JBNGCO010000125.1, from coordinate 8,024 downwards.
TTTTCGCCTTTAATCCCAACCCGTTATTGAGAGTAATGGTTTGGGCGTATCCCAAGGCTTTCGCCCCCTGTTCGACTTGAATAATTTGGGGACGAAACTGACGCAACAAGTCTACTAAATCCCAGCCAAAGGTTAACAAACCTTGTTGATTTTGGCTGAAGTTAGACAGCGGAACTACGCGAAACGACCCTTCATCAACAGGTTCGCTTTCCACCACTCGATTTTGAACGCCGCCGGGTTTCCAGCGTTTGGGAACCACCACCGTCACTTCAATATCGGGGGCGAGTTTGGCGAGTTCCCGCAGTTTTTCTCGATTGAGATCGACGATATAGGTATGACTGGCGACGACAATTTTCATGAATTTTTAAGTCGATAAACCCTAAAAAGTTGACAAAAAGATATTTTTGCGATAAGCGTGAGTTTTTTTAATAGAATTCATCTTGACGACTGTAAATTTGTCCGTCGTCCCAAAGGGATTGAATCCAGGTTTTGAGAGCTTTTAAAAACCCCATGCTGTAAAATCCCAGCCGTACCAAAATTTTAATCGGAGAGCCGCTTTTATTACAGGGAGGATGTCCGAGAACGTGGCAGTCAAACAGTTTTGCGAAAAAGCGCAAACACTGTCCGACGGTTAAATTATGCAATCCCATAAAAAAGTGGTTGTGATAAAATGTAATTTGGTACTGAACCGATTTCGTGCTGATATCGTGACAGCCTCCAGTTTCTTCACCTAAGTGAATGAGCGAAGCTTCCGGATCGTACCAAATTTGAAAGCCCGTTTTTCGGAAGCGCAAACAGAAATCCGACTCTTCGCGAACCGCACTTCCGCGATAGCGTTCGTCGAATTGCAAGCCGAACTTCTCGAAAACCTCGCGGCGAAAGGACATATTGCAACCTCGGGCTGAGAGAACTTGCTGGGGTTCGACGGTGTGGACTAAATCGATGTAATACCAAGCGATACCGGGGTCCATTGCTTCCGGGGGAAGTTGTTGAATTTTGAGGGCGCCTCCGGAGTCGGCGAGTTTCATGCGATCGAACACCCGTCCGGCGACGGCACCAATTTCCGGTCGATCGACATAATTTCTAGCGTGAGTTTGTAAATAGTTTGGTTCGAGTTTTACGTCGTCATCGATAAACACGATAACGTCTCCCGAAGACCGACGAACCGCATAGTTTCGCGCACCGGGAAGGCTGGCCCAATCCACGCGATACCACTGAATTTTTTCAGATTCAGAGAGTTCTTTTAAATAAGTTTCCGTTTCCGGTTCGTGGGTTGGCGTTTGGTCTACCACGATCGTTTCAAACTCGGAATAGTCCTGTTTGAGGACATCGGCGATAGTATCCCGCAAAGCCGCTTCGCGGCGATAGGTGGGGATGACAACCGAAATCGAAGGCAGGTTCACCACAAGCAACTCCTAAACATAACCGTAATGTTAAGCAAAACGTAACCGAAACTGAAGAATCTCTTCAAAAGCCTCTCTTCAAAAGAGAACCGTCAATTTTTACTTGGCGGTCACTTTTTTTCGTCGTGCCTTTTTCTTGCGTTTTTTGGGATCTTGGTCTTCTAGATCCTCGAGTGCTGCCAGTCGTTCAAACTCTTTTTCTTCAAGTTCGGGAAGGCGTAACATCGCTCCAACGACCATCCAGTAATAGACGGCCACCGGATCGACATCGAGGGGATAGTAATAGGTTTGATAGCTGATAAAAAAGATAAAGACCCAAAAACAGGCGGCGTAGCTGCGAAAGTGTTTTTCTTTTAGCGATCGCCAAATTTTAAAACTCGACACCGTGATAGAGGTAACCAGCCCGAGAAATGCCAACACGCCCAAGGGTCCGATTTCGTACAACAGTTTAGGATAATAAGTTTCAATTAACGCCGTATCCCCAAACATTCGGGCTGAATTTGTCGCACGTCCGAGTCCGTGACCGAGGATACCACTCTGACCTTTTGACGTAAACTCGGCTTGGTGTGTAATAAACTCAGTAGGCGGCGAGGCTTGCCATCGAGAAATCGTACTTTCAATTCGTCCCTGGATTACATCGGGGAATAAAATCATTCCCAAAACGATCAGTACGCCAATTCCTCCAACAATCGGGATAAATCGTTGGGGCTTAGAAAGTTGCCCCGTGAGAACCAGTAAAATAATTGTAATCGTCGGCACGAGTAACAGGGCAATTCGCTGTCCGGAAATCACGGAATTCACAAATACTAAAGCCATGCCGAGAAAACTAATTAACTGCCAGAGTAACGACGGATCGCTAAAGGCTGACGCAAAGGTAAAGAAGATATTTCCAATTAAAAACCATGCCCACTGCCAAGGTGCGACAAAGGTTCCCGGTAAGCGAATCATATTTTGGGAGGGGCTGAAAACTAACGACCCTCCGACCAAACATTTTGCATCGAGCGTTGCTTTAAATAAATCATCTCCCGTTAAGTGGTCGGTTCCCTTACAAATCCCTGAAGACAGCATCATATACTGCATCAACCCCAGGAAACAACAAATAAGCACCAATATTACGTGCAGTCGAGTAAACCACAAAAAATCTTTTTTGTCTTTAATAAGATAATAGGTGCAAGTAATTAAGGGGAGATATCCTAAAAACACCTTAAATCCAAGAATACCCATGGCAATGGGTTGCTCGCCCGGCGTTCCTGAAAATTGTTGAACGACGTTCGTCCCCAGAAAGGTTATAGCAAGAATCCCCATTAAGACCATGAGAGGGGTTTTGAGAGACTTCGGAATAATAAAGGGTTTTCGTTGTTTTTTTAGATTCTGCCAAATCGCAAACATTGCCGGAAATGCAAAGCCATCTTTGGCCAGTTGAAATAAAGCATTTCCTCCGCCAATCCAATAGGTGATTGTGCCAGCAAAGGGCATATAAATAATAAATACCCAGAGGGCGAGAAACGGATATTTGTAAGACATCCACAAAGCAATAATCCCGCCGCCTCCAGCAATGGCGAGTTTTTCGTTTTTCACGAAGAATAGGGCAATCCCAATAATTCCACCCACTACAGCAGCCGTCACGAAGGTTTGTATCAGTTCTTTGCGTTCCTTCGCTTGCTTGCGTTTTTGGGCGGCGAGTTCTTTTTTACTCAGGATCGGTTCGTTAGGATTGGCAGGCGTCTGGCCTTTTTTGCCTTTTTTCGATTTTTTTGATTTTTTGCCGGGCATTATCCAAACGGGAAATCACACCAGTGGTTCGTTCACTTTAACTCCATCGCGTTTAACGATGTAAGCTGGCACCCCAACAACAACACAATTTTCGGGAACGTTTTTAACCACGACGGCATTCGCTCCCACAACGACGTTATCTCCAACTTTTATATTACCTAAGACTTTCGCGCCCGCTGTAATCCGGACGTTATTGCCAATGGTCGGACGTCCGGTTCTATCTTTGTAGCCGACGGTCACTTGTTGGTTAACCCAACAGTTTTCGCCAAGATCCGCCATAATAATGGTGCTGAAAGCATGTTGGAGGAACAGTCCCGCCCCGATTTTGCTGGAATTGTCGATAAATAAATAGGGACAGGGACGGTAAATAATTTTCAACAGCCCCAACAGAATTCGGGATAAAGCATTCCCTTGAAAGATACGGTGATAGAACAGATTGAGGAATTCAGGATGTTTTGCGAGTAAATAGAGGAGGTTGACGAGGGGCGTTCGATTGGGTCGATCGAGATTTTCGATCCAACATTTCGTATCGTAGCGAATCGTATCGCGATCGGCACTCAACCCAAAGAGAACCAGTAACGGCGACACCCAAAGTAACGAGAGGGTAAAGAAAATACCTTTGAAAACTGATTTCATAGTGGGATGCCGGGTTACGTTTGAAACTGATAAGCTCGGCGTTGGCAAGCGAGCTGTCTCCCAAACCGATTCCACTATAGCTCGGTGGCTTGGCTTCCTGCCAACCTCGAAGACGCGCGGAATTTGTCTCGAGAACGGTCTGGGTTTGGTATGGTTGTATCCGTGTTTTGCCAACTGCGCCCGGTCATGTCCCAACCCAAGAGTTCTGAGATCGAGGTTCTGCCGCCGTTTCCCGAAACGGGGTTGCGGATTTATCCCAACGATCGAACGACCCTCGATCGACCCCTGAAACTCTCCCTTGTCGTTCCCACCTACAACGAACGCCGCAACCTCCGCCAACTCGTCCAACGCCTCACCCAACTGCTCGATCGCTTAGTCCCCAACGATTACGAGTTAATCGTCGTAGACGACGACAGCGGCGATCGAACCTGGGAACTGGCCGACCACCTCGCACAACTCTATCCCCAACTTCGATCGATTCGCCGCCGCCACGAACGGGGACTGTCTACCGCCGTAATCCGAGGCTGGCAAGCAGCCCGAGGGGAAATCCTGGGCGTCATCGACGCCGACTTACAGCATCCCCCGGAAGTCCTGGCGAACCTGTGGGAAGAGATCGATCGAGGCGCCGATCTCGCCGTCGCCAGTCGTCACGTCGAAGGGGGTGGTGTCAGCGATTGGAGTCTCGCGCGGCGGTTTCTCTCGCGGGGAGCGCAACTGATTGGTTTAATCCTCCTTCCCGGCGTTGTCGGCCGCGTCAGCGATCCCATGAGTGGCTTTTTCATGGTGCGTCGAGATGCGATCGCCGGAAAACCCCTCGATCCCGTCGGTTACAAAATCCTCATCGAAGTTCTCGGACGGGGCGACATTCGCTGGATTGGCGAAGTGGGATACGTCTTCCAAGAACGCAACGAAGGGGAAAGTAAAGTCACCTGGAAGCAGTACCTCGAATATTTGCAACATTTGCTGCGACTGCGCGTCGATTTATTGCCCCTAGCTCGATTTCTGCGCTTCGGCGTCGTGGGATTCAGCGGCGTGTTCGTCGATTTAGCCGTGTTTTACCTGCTGCGCGACGGTTTGGCCTTGGGACTGACTCGCAGTGCCGTTTTATCGGCGGAAGTGGCGATTTTCAATAATTTCCTGTGGAACGACTTGTGGACTTTTGCTGATTTGTCCCGCCGACAACGGGGATGGCGCAAGCGGTTTAAGCGATTTCTGAAATTTAACCTCGTCTGTCTGGCGGGGTTGCTGTTGAACGTTTCGATCGTCAACCTGCTGTTTAACCTGTTAGGCGTTAACGAGTACGTGGCGAAATTAATCGCGATCGCCCTCGTCACCTTTTGGAACTTCTGGATTAACCTAAAACTCAACTGGCGCGTAACGGACGTGCGGTGATGGGATGGGGAGATGAGGGGATGAGGGGATGAGGGAATGATGGGATGAGGGGATGATGGCTCATCCCATCACCTCGCTACAACAATCCGCGATATCGAATAAACAGCAAAATCGCCGCCCAAGATCCCAACGCCACCTTAATGGCCACCAAAATATTCAAAATCGGTATCCAACCGCCGCTAATGAGGGTTCCCACCTCGCCGTGAGGCGGTTCCACCCCCACCAAGGACAACCCAGCCAGCAGAATAAATACCAATACCGAAATTTTCTCCCAAGTCGCGGCGTGCCAGCGTTGGTAAATCGCCTCCATCCATTGCGGCGAAGACGTAATCGCCACCAGTCCGATCGCAGTTCCCCCAGCCACCCCAGCCGCAAAGCCGCCACCGGGACTGAGATGCCCTCGAATCGCCAGTTCGATGCTGACGAGGGCGGCAATCGTCGCCCCCAGACGCGCCAACACGATCGAAGGACCGTCGTTAAACTGATAAACGCTCGAAGAGGGTTGTTCGTCTGCCAGCAAAAACCGCACGCCCAAAATGGCTAGGGTGAACACCACCACTTCAAAAATCGTGTCGTAGAGCCGATTTCGGAAAATGATGCCCGATACCGCGTTGGGAACGCCGCTGTCTCGTACAATACTCTCGACGATCGAAACCTCTGCCGGGTCGATGGTCGGTTCGGGAAAGAACAGCATTTTCAGGTAGAGGGCAATTCCCGCCGCCAAATAAATCCACTTCATCAGTGTGCCTCCGCTGAATCCGATCGATCGATGTTAGTTGACTTGTTTGAAGCCGTCTCCGATACGCTGGCGTCGGCGGGGTTGACGTATACCAACTCAGCGGTGTGGGGCAATTCTCCCTGTAAAATCTCGTAAAGCCGCCGCACGCGAGTCTGAAGCTGGTAAGTCGTCGGCGTCGCCTCGGACTCCGCCGTCCGCCAAATCGTATGGACGTCTTTGGTCGTCAACGCCGTTTGCAACGCCAAATCGTCGGGATACGTCACCAATTCCAGGCGCATATAGTGTTTGTTCAAAGACCGTTTCAATGCCGAGAGAATTGGCGTCGCCGGATGAGACGCTTCCTCGTCTTTAGAGTCTAGGTCTGTAGAGTCTGGAATCGTTTCCCCCGCCAGGATACCGACCCGCATCAGCATCGAAGACCGGACGGCGATCGCGTATAGGGTAATCGATAGCATCGTACCGACGAGCGCCTCGGTCAAGGCGACGTCCGCCGCCCCAAACAGGGCGTATACCAACGCCGCCACCGCCCCCAAAATGCCGCGAATGACCAGGGCGTGATAGGGATTGGCCTGCGTGACCAACATTGCGGCCGTTAAGGGCAACAGGGCAACGATCGCCACCACGTACCATTCCTCAGTCATCGCCTCGTCCCTCCGTCGAACAGTAGGCCAGGACGTAACCCAGCACTGTATTCCAGATTGCCAGAGATATCAACGCCAGCACCAGTAGCGGCCATTCTCGGGGAATTTTCAACAGCAAACCCGCAATAATCGCCATCGACCCTAAAGTATCCGACACCGAGAGGCTGTGGAGTTTAAAGAGTACCGATCGCTCTCCCAGAAGCGGCCAAGTCCCCCAAAACCAGAATACGATACCGACTATCATCAATCCCAAACTCAAAGCGTTTATCATAATTCGTTCATCCGTCTGATGACGTGGGCTAACAGCATTAACGCCGCGTTACCGACACTTAAAATCAAGACTCCCACGACCCCGATCGTCCAATCGTCTCGCAACACCGAAACCACTAAAATCAAGACCGAGGTTTTCGTGGCGATGCTGGCAAAGGCGAGAATTTTTTGCCAGATATCGTCGTCCTGCCAAGCTTCGTAAATGGGAATTAACAACGCTAAAATTGCAGCTGCTAAGATGCCGTCGGTCATGATTTTATCCCTCTTTACGCTCTTGAATTGTCCCGTTTTGGCGTCGCTGGCGACGTACCCAATGAACTTTATACCATCCGTCTTCTTGATATTTTAAAACAATGGTTTTTGGCGTAAAAGTGATAAGAAAAATGTCGAGAAAAATCAGTCCCGGCGTGCGATTGGGCTTGACTCGTTCGAGGGTTAAGTCTTCTCTCGTGTGGGGACGAAGGATAATTTCGATCGCTTCAAAATAGGCGATGGGAATCGCTTGAAGGATTTCCCACAGCACGTGCAACCAGTCTCTCAACACCGCCCGCGTCGTGGAAGTGCGAGGTAACAGCAACGCCACCGCCACCCCGATCGCAATATTGGCCGGGCTGAGGTCGGCGGTGAGTAAAAACCAAATCGCCAGTCGCAGCAGTAAATCTAAATAGCCAATCATGCCAACACCATCCAAAACAGGGCAAGGGTTACTAAACTCATGACTCCGATTAAGTGATCGAATTCTTCGAGTTTTCGAGAAATTTTGACCTGCGCTCGCTGAAAAATCAGCCAGTACGCCAACCATCCTAAAGCGATGGTGACTAAGGGTTTGACAATGTTTTCCAGCGTATAGGCTTCGTAATAGACGCCGTTGGCGACGAACAGACCCGCCAACAACACCAGAACCGCCGGCCAAAATCCCGGTTTAACGTGATGTTCTGGCTGAGATTCGTGGGGGAGGAAAATAAATTTGGCAAAAGAAATCGCGGTTCCCAAGGCGGCAATATTCATCGCGATAACTTGCCAGGGTAAAAGGTTTTTCATCGTCAACACCTTCGCCCCAAATCCAGATAGGAGGGGAAACCCAGAGATGGAAAAGGCAGCGATGGCTAAGGCCAGCCAAACTGGGGTGGCGATGGGTTGGTGTCGCAGGGTTTTGAGGTTGCGACTGGG
>NZ_JBNGCO010000124.1:0-12594 GCF_049974805.1 Baaleninema sp. | reverse complement strand
TACTGTAAAGCCGCCCTAGAAGGGCGGGGTTTCAAACCCAAAATTTTCGATGAAAGACTCCTACGGGGGACTCCAAAAGAAATTCACGATAAGAAATTCACGATGCGGACGAAAGGACTTGAACCTTCACACCTTGCGGTACTAGAACCTAAATCTAGCGCGTCTACCAATTCCGCCACGTCCGCATTCAACTGTCGTTGAGTGGCTCCGTCTCAGTTTAGAGACACCAAACCCGAGACGAAAACGCCTCGAGCAACCCGTCTTTTGAGACGGCCGGCATCGCTATCCGACAGACAGCAGCCACGGCCTAATTTTAACATGGAGACGGAGATCGAAGCAATGCCGACCTTGCCCTTGGCTGGCCAACCCAGAACTCTCCGATGGGGGGGCAGTGTGCTTCTTTCAGCTATACCTTGGCGGTGCGTGAGGAGCGATCGCTCGGACGAGTTACCCCCGATTTTTGCAGAAAAGTCCCTTGGCGGTGCGTGAGGAGCGATCGCTCGGACGAGTTACCCCCGATTTTTCAAGTCACGCACCCTACAGGTGGGGACTTTCGGCGGAAAAGACTTCCTCTTCCAAATCGCTGGAGCTGCGATCGGAACGTTCGATGACGAAGGGTAGCGCAGCACCGTTCAAACCTCGAACCATGCGTTCGGGAGTTTCGTCGAACAACACGAACAGCGGAAAAATCCGCTGAGCCGCATCGCCGTAAATATGACGGTAGCGGTGGGGCATAACCCACTCGTATCCTTTATCGAGCAAGACTTGGGTTTGTCGCCATCGGAGCAGCAAATCAGATAAGTCTTCGTGGGGACGGTGGATGAAAATAAAGATTTCGATGCCGATTTTAACTTTCCAGTCCGGCTCGCACATGAACATCCCCAATTCGCAGGGAAGACAAACCGTTTCACCCGCTCGAACGTTCAAACCGTTCAACCCCGATTGGGTAATGGGTTCTCGCAAGCGGACGAGGGGAAACGGCAGTACGATCGCGCTTTCGTCGGGGCGGCGCAAGCTGGGGATGGCTTCAAAATAAGGGCGGTGTTGCCGCAATAATTCGACGGCGGCGTGGGTTTCGCAGTAATGAGCGAGGGCGCTTTCGTAGTGGGATTTTTTAACAGGCATGATGGCGGAGGAAAATAGGCAGTTGAGGAGAGGTGAGAAAAATTGCAGGGAGAGGTAAGGGATGGAATTGAGGGGGTTTCAAGAGTGGTAAGAGAGGGGCGAACTTGAGGTTTTGGATTGACGGCTCTGTTAGTTATTGTAGTCAGCCAGAAAAATCGCGGCTACATCGATAGCGTTGGTAAGGAATGCCGAGGCGGTGATATTCGCTGATATCTCGCTGACAGAGACGCTCTGGAAAATTTAAGGTGTCGGGATATTCGGCTTGTCGGAGTCCGGGGGCGACAACCCACAGCTCAAAGGGTGGAACGGTCGAGAGAGAGAGGGTTTCGAGGTTTTGCCAAAGTCTCTCGTATCCCGAGGCGCGATCGAACAAGCCGAATTCAGATGCGGGCGGTAATTCGAGGGCAAAACTCAAGCCCAAGGCGATTTCTTGAAAGTTTTGATATCCAACGACCGTCACTAACGGTAACTGGGGTTCGACGTTGAAGCTCCGAGCGATTTGACGGGGATAATAGGGTTTGTGAAAGGCGAGATTGTGAACGACCAAAATGGAACTGAGCCATCCCACCATCGCTACGATTCCCCCTCGGCGAAGCTGCGCCTTTCGGGACGTTAACGCCGCAGCGAGTAAGGCACAAAAGCCGGGATAGTAGAGGAAGTGGTATCGCGGCGCGGTGGTGATGTCTTTACCCAAGCCGTAGACGATCGCGCCGAAGGCGACGAGCGTCCATCCGGTGAAACTCGTCAGGGTTAACAGTTCGAGTCGTCCATCGTCTCGCCGCCAGCGATCGCGCCATCCCCGCCACGCCACGCACCCCAACCATAGGCTAAACGCCACCATGAGAACGCCCAGGGGAACGGCAATCCAAAGGGGTTGGTTTTCTACGGGAAGGGAAATCGCCATCACCACCCAACTGGCCAGGGTTTGCACTAGAGGCGCGAAACCGTCCGTCCAACTCGGCTCGAAGGGTTTGAACCAGTCGGTTTCGGGGCGATCGAGGTGGCTCAGCAGTTGGGGCAACCAGGGGAGAAAGAGTACAGCGGGGACGAAGAAAGTTGCCCAGTTTGCCCACCCTCGCCGCATGGGAACACACCTCGTGACCCGACGACAGTCGATCGCGGCGACGCTCGCCAATGTTGCTAATTGTGCGGCGTAGGCGACGACGAAGAAATAATGAACGTAGAGTCCCAGAGTGTTGGCGGCTACCCATCCCCAACGAGTGCCTCGGGGGAGAGGTTTGCCTTCGACGAAATGTCGCGCGAACTCGACGAGTCCCCCCAGGGCGACGGTGACGAGAAACAGCGGCAGGGTGTAATGTCGCGCTTCTTGGGAGAGATAGACGGCAAAGGGGGAGACTGCCATTAACGCGGCGGCGACGAGTCCGGTGCGGAAGGAAAAGGCTAGGCGATCGAGCCAGAACATGGCGGCGATGGCCAATACGCCGAAGGCCGCCGGGAGCGATCGCAACTGCCACGTCAAATCCTCGAAACTCGGCGGCCTCTGCTGCAACCAACGATGCGTCAAACAGAAATATAACGGCGGATGGGTGGATTCGGTGGCGACGGTGTGGCTGATGTCGGCACAGGTGGCGTCGGGAGCCAGGGAAAACCACCCTTTCAATTCTGTAACGGGCAGGAAGCGATCGAGGGGAACTTCTGATGCCGAACGTCCCAAACTCAAACCGGCCGTGAGAATTTCGTCGAGCCACAGGGGTTTGAGATCGAGGTGCCAAAACCGCAACGCCGCCCCCACTGCGAGGACGATGAAAACCGCGATCGCGCCTCCGACCGATTTTTGACGATCCCTTAAGCGACGCTGCATTAGGCCGATGAGAGTTCGCGCTCGAGGCTCGCGGCTAACTTCTCCGCAATGCCTTCAATCCAGCGTTCGTCTTGTTGCGTGTAGCTGCGCGGCGCGTTCGCTCCCAACACTAACACCCCTTTTCTATTGAGAGGTTGACAAATTAAACCTTGTGTGTTAAATGGCAAATAATCGAATTCCACTTTACCGGGATAGAGATCGAGCTTCACCAAATAAACGGGTTTTTGCTTGTCTAACACCCGTTCGACGATGGCGCCAGGTTTGACCTGGGGATTGGGACTCAAGACACCACGACGTAACAACACGCGATCGTCATACCACACCACGAGCGACTTCGTAACGGTATTCGTCAGCAGCAAATGAGACGCCCACGCCAACTCTGTTTTGACGACTTCTGGCAAATCCTCGGCCAACTCGAACCCTTCTTCTCCTTCGAGAATCACAGCTTCGGGGGGAACGGGTTGAACCCGCTGCCACAACAACCCCGTCAACACTAACAGCGCACTGATAATGACTCCCACCGCATCAGATCGAGATTGCCAACTCGTCAGTTCGCTGGCGGGGGTTAACAGTCGGTTGGCGAACAGCAGCGTTCCCGCCAGCGCACCGACAACAATCGGCAACCGTCGCAATACCACCGTCGAATCAGATTTAGACATGGAGAATCGGCAAAGAAGACTCTGGAACTAACAGTTGGGAACGGAACGCTTGGGAATTGAGACTTAGGCTTCTCTTAGGATCGTGGGAGGGTTGGCACGCTTAGAATACCAAGAGCCTTACAGGGCGAACACCGTTCGCCCCTACAGACAGGATTTCACCATCCCATCACCCCCTCATTCCATCACCCCTTCTCCTCAAGCTTCTTCACCCGGTTCGATAATACGTTGGAATAGATATCCCGTTCCGCGAGCCGTTAAAATTAGTTCGGGATTACTCGGATCGTCTTCGAGTTTCGCCCGCAACCGGGAAATATGAACGTCTACCACGCGAGTATCCACGTGACGTTCGGGAGTGTATCCCCAAACTTCTTGAAGAATTTCCGAGCGCGAGAACGGTTCGCCCGAACGACTCACCAACAACTCTAACAGGCTAAATTCCATTCCCGTGAGTCTGATACGTTCGTCGCCTTTGTACACCTGTCTTTTATTGGTGTCGATGCGAATGTTGTTAATTTGAATGACGCCGGAACTGGGAATTCCAGAACTGTTGGTTTTATCGACTCGACGCAATACCGATCGAATCCGGGCTTCAAGTTCTTTGGGCGAAAACGGTTTGACAACGTAATCGTCGGCGCCCAATTCTAAGCCGGTGATGCGATCGGCCACGTCGCCGAGAGCCGTTAACATGATGATGGGAACGTCCGATTCTTTACGAAGTTCCTGACAGACGCCGTAGCCGTCTAATTTCGGCATCATGACGTCGAGAACGACTAAATCGGGATGGGCGTCGCGAAAGGTCTCGAGGGCTTCTTCGCCGTCGGCTGCTGTCACCACGTCGTAACCGATCATGGCCAAGCGCGTTTCGAGGATACGGCGAATGCTGGCTTCGTCATCGACAACGAGAATTTTTTCTTTTTGACTATCCAATGTCCTTCAAACCCCTTTAACGTAAATCGATCGTTAAATTTTGCTACTCTACATTAAGATACTACCCTATCGAGCGGTCGAATCTCAGTTGAAATCCTTTGCTGGGCTATCTTTCAGGGTTTTTTAACGATTGAAGGCACGCCGTCGCCGTTACTATGGCTAAGTCTCGAACCTATTATGTGTGCAACGAATGCGGGGCTGAGTTTCCGCAGTACTTCGGACGCTGTACGAACTGCGGTACTTGGAATTCTTTAAGTGAAACGGAAACGCCGACGGTGTTGGCCTCCGGGCGTCCTGTCAGTGCGGCGGCCTGGAATCGGGATCTCAAGGCGGGAAAGCCGGCCGAGAAATCTGACGGACAGCCGAGGGCGGCGGTGTTACTCTCTCAAATCGCCGACGCCAGCGTAACGCGATCGCCTTCGGGATACGGCGAACTCGATCGCGTCCTCGGTGGGGGCATCGTTCCCGGTTCTCTGGTTCTCATCGGCGGCGAACCGGGCATCGGAAAATCGACGCTGTTGTTGCAAACGGCCAGTCAGTTAGCTAAAAGTACCCGCATTCTTTATGTTTCGGCAGAAGAGTCCGGACAACAGGTCAAGTTGCGGGCGCAACGGTTGCTCGCCGCGACGATGGACGAGGAAGAGGAAGATTCGGAGAGCGAGTCGGGAAGTGGGAAATCCTTAGAAAGGTTAGAAAATCATAGCCAATCCGCCTCAGACTCCCCCTCTCCCACCGATGAAACCGGGAAAAATCCCTCGGCCTCTGAAATTGAAGCCAATTTTTTCTTACTTCCCGAAACTGATTTAGAAGTTATTTTACGGGAATTAGAATCTTTAAAGCCAGATTTAGCCGTTATCGACAGTATTCAAACGATTTATTTTGCGTCGCTAACCTCTGCCCCCGGTTCTGTGGCACAGGTTCGGGAATGTACCTCAGCTTTAATGCAAGTGGCGAAGCGAGAAAATATTACCTTATTCATCGTCGGCCACGTGACTAAAGACGGCTCGATCGCCGGTCCGCGAGTGTTAGAACACTTAGTAGATACCGTGTTGTTTTTCGAGGGCGATCGCTTTGCCAGTCACCGCCTGCTGAGATCCATGAAAAATCGCTTCGGCGCCACCCACGAAATCGGCGTTTTCGAGATGGTGTCCAACGGCTTACGGGAAGTGGCGAACCCTTCGGAACTCTTCTTAGGCAGTCGCGACGAAACGGTGTCGGGAACCTCTACCATCGTCGCCTGCGAAGGCACGCGCCCCATCGTCGTGGAGTTGCAGGCGTTGGTGAGTCCGGCGAGTTTCGGTTCGCCCCGCCGCAGTGCCACGGGAGTCGATAGCAGTCGCCTGCAACAAATCCTCGCCGTGTTAGAAAAGCGAGTCGGGGTTCCCCTGTCGAAGTTAGATACGTATGTGGCTTCCGTGGGGGGTATTCGCGTCGAAGAACCCGCCGCCGATTTGGGCATTGCCATCGCCGTGGTGTCGGGATTTCGCGATCGCGTCGTCGATCCCCATACCGTCCTCATCGGCGAAGTGGGCTTGGGGGGACAAGTGCGGCAAGTGTCGCAGTTGGAGTTGCGGTTGCGGGAAGCGGCAAAACTCGGATTCAAGCGGGCGATCGTTCCTCGAGGTCAAAATCCTCCGGATTTGGGCTTGAAACTGGTTCCTGTGGCGCGAGTTCTCGACGCGATTTTAGAAGCGATTCCCAGTCATCCGGATGTGGGCGAAGAAAACGGGAACAACAACGGCAGCGACGGAAACGACAGCGTTCCCCCCATCGTGTTGGACGCCGAAGCGATCGATGACGATTGGGACGAAGAACCGTCCGACGAGGCTTCAGCGGAATCCTATGACAATAATTCGGCGGAAACCGACTTGTTTTAGATAAATTTATCGAAATATCGTTAAATAAACTGCCCTATCCGTATTTTTGCGGGAACTCAAACCGAATGAATATGTCACGATAGTAACGGGCAATATTCCCACAACAATGGTGTATCGCCGATTTGCCGTCTTTTTACAGTCAGTTTTTGGTTTCCTATGCTTGCTTTGAGTTCGTTCGCTCTGTCGGTCTCGACTCTCGTGATGTTGTCGAAATCCGGAAGTTCTAGCATGGCGAGCGAACCCTGGATTTGGCTTCACGGTCTGGCCGATATCTCCATCGCCTTATCATACGGGTTCCTTGCAGGGGCGATCGTCCTCTCGACCCATCGCAGAAACAGCCCCCAATCCCTGTTGTGGTGGCTGGTGGCGGCAGTTTTGGCAATACTGGGCATCGGACGCATAGTCGATTGGTGGCGACTGGAACATCCGGAGTTCTGGCTGTCGGGGGCGATCGAACTCCTCGGGGCGTCGATGCTGCTGGTGGCTCTCGGTTCCGCCGTTCCCCACCTGCCCGTTTGGCTGAGTCTCGTCCCCGGCTCTGAGGTCGATGGCCAGCGGGAAAACCAACAACAGCTCGAAGAACGCCTGGCCGCAGCCAACCAACAACAGCAACGAACCCAAGCCCAGCTCGATCGACAAACAGCCCTTCTGCAAACCCAGCTGCGCCGCCAAGCCCTCACCCTCGAGAACCTCTACGATGCTGTCATCCTCACCGACTTGGACGGGGCGATCGTAGATTGGAACCCCGCCGCTGAAATCCTCTTCGGCTACAGTAAAGCCGAAATGCTCGGACAGTCTCTCGACCGACTGTATCCAGACCGGGACAATTTCGCCAAAGATATTCGCGATGTGGCGCTGCGAACCGGCCGCTGGAGAGGACGGGTGCAGTTGACTCGCAAGGATGGCACCTGCTGTATCTGCGAAAAACTCGTAGTTCCCCTCACAGACGAAAACGGCGCGGTGGTGGAAACCCTGAATATTGATCGAGATCTGACCGAACACCAACAGTCCGAAGCCGCCCTACGGGAAAGCGAACAGCGGTTCCGCGACGTATCCGAAGCAGCAGGAGAATACCTCTGGGAAGTAGACGCCAACCTCACCTATACCTTCCTCACAGAGCGCGTTAAAGCAGTCAAAGGCTATAGTCGAGAAGAACTCCTCGGCCGCAGTCCCTTAGAATTCATTCATCAAGAGGATATTTCTCGCATTGAAGCCATCGTGCGAGAAGCTTCCGAAAACAAAAGCAGTTTTAAGTTCGAGCATCGGGACGTAACCCCCGACGGCGGACTCGTATGGGAAGAAGTGAACGGACTGCCGCTGCTGGACGAAGCTGGTGAGGTGGTCGGTTTTCGCGGCACGGGGGCGAGCGCGACGGAACGCAAGGCCACCGAAGAAACACTGCAACAACAACTTCTGGCGGTGGAATCGGCCATGGACGGCATCGCCATTTTGAGCGCCGAAGGTCAGTATTTGTATCTCAACGACGCCCACCTTAAAATTTTTGGCTACGACCGACCCGAGGAACTCTTGGGGAAACACTGGCAGCTACTCTACGACAAAACCGAAATCGCCCGGTTCCAACGGGATGTTTTTCCGGTGTTGGTGCGAGAGGGACATTGGCGGGGAGAAGCGATCGCCAAACGCAAGGACGGGAGTTGTTTCTTCGAGGAGGTTTCCCTTTCTCTGACCCCAGATGGGGTTCTGGTCTGTGCCTGTCGCGACGTGACGGAAACCCACGAAGCCACAAAAAACCTACGGGAAAGTGAGGAACGGTTCCGCCAATTCGCCGAAAACATCGAAAGCGTGTTTTGGATGACCGACCCCCGCAAACAGAAAATGCTGTACGTCAGCCCGGCTTACGAGCGGATTTGGGGGATGTCGCGGGAGACGGTCTATACCAGTCCCCTGGAATTTGTCGAAGCCATTCACCCAGAAGACCGAGATCGCGTGGTGGCGGCCTTTGCCAAGCAACCCCTCGGCACCTACAACGAGGAATATCGCATCGTGCGTCCCGACGGCCAGGTGCGGTGGATTCGCGATCGCGCGTTTCCGGTGACGGACGAGGCGGGAACCGTGTATCGGGTGGTGGGGATTGCCGAGGATATCAGCGATCGCAAGTACGCTGAAGACGCTCTGGAACAACAGCTTCGTCGGGAACGGCTCCTGGCGACACTCTCTCAGCGGGTTCGCCAGTCTTTGGATTTGGAAGCGGTGCTGCAAACTACTGTTGACGAGGTGCGAGATTTCCTCGAGACCGACCGGGTGGCGATTTACCGCTTCGATGAGAATTGGGGCGGTCGCGTTCTGGTGGAGGCGGTAGTGCCGGGATGTTTGGAGATTCTCGGGCGGTATATTCACGATCCCTGTTTTGGGACGACCCATCTTTCTCCCTATCAAAACGGTCGGATTCGCACCATTGCCGATATTTACGAGGCTGAGTTACAGCAGTGTCACGTGGAGTTGTTGGAAGGGTTGGAGGTTCGGGCGAATTTGGTGGTGCCGGTACTGCTGCAACCGAGCGGCCGGCGATCCTTCTCAGGCGCAGGAGAGGAAGGGCACGCAGGAGTCTCCAGAAAAGACACCGCAATTGTGGGGGTTGTTAATCGCCCATCACTGCCGCCGTCCTCGGGAGTGGAAGGAGTCGGAGGTGGAATTGTTGCGTCAGTTGAGCGTTCAACTGGCGATTGCCATTCAACAGTCGGAACTCTACGCGCAGGCGCAAACGGAACTGCGGGAACGGGAACAGGCTGAGGCGCGGTTGCGGGACAGCGAGGCGACGATTCGCGCCCTGTACGAGGTGACGGCAGATCGAGAGTTGGATTTCGACGGTCGCTTGGGGCGGATGTTGGAAATGGGCTGTCAGCGGTTCGGCTTGGACGTGGGGACGGTGGGACGGATTGAGGGCGATCGCTACGAGTTGCTGTCGGTTCGATTGCCGGACAGCAATGGGGTGTTGGTGCCGATGAAAGGAGATTCTCTGGATTTGAGCCGAACTTACGATGCCATCGTTTTTGAGAGCTTACAGGCTGGAGAGGGTGAAGTGGTGGCGATCGAACGGATGTCCGAGTCCCCCTGGTGCGATGCTGAAGCTTATCGCTGTCGCCGCCTGGAGGCGTATATCGGAACGGCGATTTTCGTCGAGGGCGCTCTGTTCGGAACCATCGGTTTTTCCAGTCCCAAGGGGCGATCGACGGCTTTCTCAACCGGCGATCGAGAGCTGTTGCGTTTGATGGCGCAGTGGGTGGGGGGAGAAATCGAGCGCGATCGCGCGGGGACGAAGCTGCAACGGGCATTTCAGCGGTCTATGCTGCTCAAGCGGATTACTCAAGACATTCGCTCGAGGTTGGACAGTCAGGAGATTTTCCAGGTGACTTGTACGCTGTTGGGGGAAGCGTTGGGGGTCGATCGCTGTTTGCTTCAGTCTTATTGTGAAGACCCAACTCCGCGAGCGCCGTTTGTGGCGGAATATCTGGGCCGCAATTGCGATTCGATCGTGCGGTTAGAGGTATCGGTGGCAGACAATCCCCATATGCAGCGGTTGTTGGAGAGCGATCGCGCTCTGGTTGCTAACAACGTTTACGAAGACCCGCTGTTGAAGTCGATGGCATCCTGGGCTCGCCAAATCGGTCTCAAGTCTCTACTGGCGGTTCGTACCTCTTATCAGGGGACGGTCAACGGTTTGATTGGCTTGCACCAGTGCGTCCGGTTCCGCTGTTGGACGGCCGAGGAAATCGAGTTGGTGGAGTCCGTGGCGGACCAGGTGGGCATCGCCCTAGCCCAGGCGCGGTTGTTGGAAGCGGAAACGAAGCAGCGACAGTTACTTTCTCAGCAAAACGCAGCGTTGGAACGGGCGCGACAGTCGGCAGAGGCGGCCAACCGGGCGAAAAGCGAGTTTTTGGCCACCATGAGCCACGAAATCCGCACGCCGATGAACGCCGTGATCGGGATGACAGGGCTGTTGTTGGATATGGAGTTGACCCCCGACCAACGGGATTTCGTGGAAACGATACGCACCAGCGGCGACGCCCTGTTGACGATTATCAACGATATTCTAGACTTCTCGAAAATTGAATCGGGACGGTTGGAGTTGGAGGAACATCCGTTTGAGTTGTGCAGTTGTGTCGAGGGCGCTCTGGATTTGTTGGCGGCCAAGGCGGCGCAGAAGGGGTTGGAGTTGATTTGTGAGATCGACCCTCAAGTGCCGACGGCGATTTCGGGGGACGTGACGCGGTTGCGGCAGGTGTTGGTGAATTTGCTGGCCAATGCGGTGAAGTTTACGGAGTCGGGAGAGGTGGTGGCGTCGGTTTCGGTGCGCGACACCTTCGCGTCAAGGGAACAAAGTGCTTTGGCAGAGACGGACGAGGACTCCAAAGAAGCCGTGGAACTGCTGTTTTCGGTGCGGGATACGGGCATCGGCATTCCGGAAGACCGCCGGAACCGGCTGTTTCAACCCTTTTCTCAGGTGGACGCTTCCACGACGCGACAGTACGGCGGTACGGGGTTGGGACTGGCTATCAGTCGCCGTCTGTGCGAGTTGATGGGGGGTCGGATGTGGGTTGAAAGTGAGGTGGGCGTGGGATCGACGTTTTACTTCACGGTTCGCGCCACGGTTCTGCCCAGTTCGACCTGGGTGGATTCGAGGCAAAAGCAAGGGCAGCTCTCGAACCGGCGCGTTTTGATTGTGGACGACAACGCCACCAACCGCCAAATTTTGACCCGCCAAACTCAATGTTGGGGAATGCAGCCCTATGCCTCGGCTTCTGGACGAGAGGCGTTGGCGCGGTTCGAGCGGGGGGAAACCTTCGATGTGGCGGTGTTGGACATGCAGATGCCCGAGATGGACGGGGTGGGCTTGGCCAAGGCGATTCGATCGCTCCCCCAGGGGCAGGGGTTGCCGCTGGTGATGTTTACCTCCATTGGAAAGCCGGAGGTGGGGGAGCGGACCCAGTTGCAGTTTGCGGCGTTTCTCAGCAAACCCATCAAGCAGTCGCAGTTGTTTAACGTGCTGATCGAGGTATTGGGGGGACAGCCCCAGCGGGTTCGTCCCCGCCCGCAGGCGTTGGCGGAGATTCGCGGAACTGGGCAGTCTGGGGAGGCTTCGACGGTGGCGCGATCGCCGTTGCGGGTGTTGTTGGCGGAGGATAACGCCGTCAATCAAAAGGTGGCGTTGCGAATTTTGGAGCGGATGGGCTATCGGGCAGATGTGGCGGGGAACGGATTGGAGGTTCTAGAGGCCTTGCAGCGACAGCCTTACGATGTGGTGTTGATGGACGTGCAGATGCCGGAGTTGGATGGGTTGGAGACGACGCGGCGGTTGAGGAACGGTTCGGTGAAGATTCCGTTTCCTCAACCGCGTGTCGTGGCCATGACGGCGAACGCGATGCAGGGCGATCGCGAGGTCTGTTTGGCGGCGGGAATGGACGATTACGTGAGCAAGCCAATTCGTGCCGAACAATTGGCGCAGGCTCTCGCCCAGTGTGAGCGGATTCGAGGGGAGATGGTTTCGGCTGCGCCCCCGTCGCCGTCGTCTAATTCCAAGGACGAGGAGTCCAACGAGAAGTTGGGAGGGGACGCTTCAGATGTCAACGGAAGCCTCGATGTAGAGGCGTTGCAGAGGTTGCAAGAGTTGCTGGGAGAGGGCGATCGGGACACTTTCATCGAGGCGATCGATCTCTATCTCGAGGAGGTTCCCAGGTTGTTGGCGAGTATGGAACGGGCGATCGCCAGTCAGGACGGTATTTCACTGCAACGGGCTGCCCACACCCTCAAGTCCACCAGCGCCACGGTGGGCGCGATATCCATGTCCGATCTCTGTGCCGATATCGAACGAGAAGCCACTTCGGGACACCTCAACCGCCTGACAGCCCAACTCGATCGCGTCGCCCGCGATTTCGAGTCAGTCAAAGCCGCGTTGATGGGCGTTCGGGAGGAGATGCTTCGTCAGGGAAGCGGGAAGAGTCAGGATTGGAGGATGTAATGATGTGAAATTCTCGATCGTCTCATTTCCCCCTCTCCCCATCCTCTCTACCAAGATCCGTCGCAGTACTCCGCCCATAGCCGAAGGCTTGGGGGGTGGTGAAGCGACGCACAACCGGAGGAAGTCGTTCGCTTAAGCCTAAGAAACAGGTATTTAGGGTTTGCTGAAAAAGTTATCAAAAGCCGGGGGGTGGAAAACGAACAAGAA
>NZ_JBNGCO010000123.1:0-12996 GCF_049974805.1 Baaleninema sp. | reverse complement strand
AAATGCTTTCTCTAAGAAGCTTTCGAGACTTGCCACCTTAAGTGACCCGTACCCGCATCTTGGCGAGCAGTCTCGAGTATTGACCTGTTTTAAACTTCACATTCCTCTTTTTCATCTGTATGAAAATTGTCTTAATGCTCGCAATTTTGGGAATGGCATTAATTTCGTTTGCAGCGGAATGGTTGCCCGTCGATATCACCGCGCTCGTCATCGCGATCGCCTTGATGTTGTTTGGTTTAGTTTCGCCAGAGGAAGGGATTTCAGGCTTTGGGAATTCGGCGACAATCACCGTCATGGCGATGTTCGTTCTCAGTGCGGGCGTCACGCGCACGGGGGTCGTTCAAATCGTGCGAGATTGGCTTTTAAAGTGGGGCGGAAAACATATTTCTCGGCAAATTTTCGTCATGGGCGGTATTGTCGGACCCATTACTGCTTTTATTAACAATACGGCCGTGGTGGCGATTTTTTTGCCCATCGTTGA
Organism: Baaleninema sp.; assembly: GCF_049974805.1. Taxonomy (NCBI): domain Bacteria; kingdom Bacillati; phylum Cyanobacteriota; class Cyanophyceae; order Oscillatoriales; family Oscillatoriaceae; genus Baaleninema; species Baaleninema sp. Next base: position 12,515 of record NZ_JBNGCO010000123.1, on the reverse strand, counting down.
AAGTTGGTGCAAACAACGTCAAATTTCCGTCTCAAAACTCTTGATTCCCCTGTCTTACAGTACCGTTTTAGGGGGAATGTTGACCCTCATCGGCACTTCGACCAATATTTTAGCCAGCGGATTGTCTAAACAGTTGGGCTATGGAGAATTTAATTTATTTGAGTTTACCCCCGTTGGTATCGCCTCTTTTTTGGTAGGATTAACCTATTTATCTCTGGTTGCGCCTCGTTTGTTGCCCGAACGAAAACCCCTCGATCGAGCGACCATCGAAGAAAATTACGGATTAGAAGATTACATCAGCGAAATGGTCATTCCGCCGGGTTCGAGTGCCATCGGGAACACTTTACGAGAAAGTGAAATCCAAAGAAAATTCGACCTTTCTGTATTAGAAATTATTCACGACGGCATCCATTTTTCACAGCCTCTCGCCGATAAAACACTGTCAGCAGGCGATGTTTTAATCGTTCGTGGCAGTCGGGATAATTTATTAAATATCCGCGACGAACGAGGAATTGAAATTTTAGCGGACATGAAATTCAACAAAACCAATGTTGAAAGTGAAATTAGTTCCGGGGAAGAAAAAGTCGCCGAAGTCTTGATTTTATCGAATTCTCGTTTAATCGGAACGACCCTGAAAGACTTACGATTTAGACAACGCTACAACGCCACAGTTCTCGCCATTCGTCGCGGACAGGAACTCATCCGCGATCGACTGGGAAAAGTCCCCCTTCGTTTTGGCGACTTGCTATTAGTCCAAGGACCAAAAGACAGCTTTATCGGCTTGCAAACCACCCGAGAACTCTTAGTCTTAGAAGAACGGGAAGTAGAAAACCTGCGTCAAGACAAAGCCAAAATTGCCTTAGCCATTATCTTAGGCGTTATCGTTCTCGCCGCCTTCAACATTCAACCGATTTTAGTCAGCAGTTTATTAGGCGTGGTGTTGATGGTAATCACGGGTTGTCTCAAACCCGGTGAAATTTACGGCGCAATTCGTTGGGATATTATCTTCCTGTTGGCGGGGTTAATTCCCCTCGGGATTGCGATGGAAAATTCAGGAACCACGCAATGGCTTGCAGAGCAATTCGTCGCAGTTGGCGGACATCTTTCAGGATACTGGATTTTAACCTTTTTCTATTTAGCGACGAACTTACTTACGGAAGTTCTCTCAAACAACGCTTCGGTGGTATTGATGATTCCCGTCGCGGTGGAAGTCGCAGAATCCCTCGGTTTAAATGCGATGGCGTTTATGTTCGCCGTGACCTTTGCAGCATCGAACAGTTATTTAGCTCCCATCGGCTATCAAACCAATACAATGGTTTACGGACCGGGGGGATATAAGTTCTTGGATTTTACCCGAGTCGGCGCGATTTTAAACCTGATTTTAACCTTCTTTACGCCTTGGGTGATTTTTCTACTTTATGGATTGTAAAATGTAGATTGGCTTGACGGAAGAAATCCAACTATCTCATCGTTGGGTTTCGCTGGCGCTTTACCCAACCTACATCTGAATTCGTTATCAATTGTCAATTATTTAACAGATTGTCGGGGAAGACTGACGAGAAACGTGGTTCCTTCCCCGAGTTGGCTTTTGACGTTGATGGTGCCTCGGTGACGATCGATCGCCTGTTTGGTAATATAAAGTCCCAAGCCCGTGCCTTTGATTTTCGAGACGTTAGAGGCGCGTGTGTAGCGATCGAACAGCGTGGACATATCCTGTTTGGGGATACCAATACCGCTATCTCGAACGCGAAATTCAATCACCTTTTCAATTCCCAAAACGCTAAATTCAATTGTCCCGCCGTCTGGGGAATATTTGATGGCGTTAATTAGCAGGTTGGCGAGGATGTGGCGCAAAAGATTTTCATCGAGGATACATCCCTCGAAATTCCCTTGGGCGTGAAACCAAATATCGTGTTTTTCAGCGGAAATCCCTTGGAATTCGTCGGCGAGTTGTTGGCAAAATTTCACCACGTCAAACGAGGAAGGCTCGAAGGGCAGTTTTCCCGCTTCCACTTTACTGAGAGCCGACACTTCGTCTAGCATAAGGTTAATGGTTGAAATCGCCCGTTGGATGCGTTGAAAATGCTTGAGTTTGCGGTCGAGATCCCAACGAGCATCGAAGGTTTTTAACATATCCGCCGAAAGTTGAATCGCCGAAAGTGGATTGCGAAAATCGTGAGCAGCCATCGCTAAATAATGGGATTTTTCTTCGCCGATAGCTGTTCTATCTTCGAGCATTTTTTGTAAGTTCCGCGATTCTTCGTATTTCTTCAACGCCATTTTAATGGTAGCGTGCAGTTCCCGTTCTTTCGGCGGTTTCAGCAGGTAGCCGTAAGACCCCGTGGCTTCGGCACGATCGAGGGTTTTATCGTCGGCGTAAGCGGTTAAATAGACAATGGGAATGTCGTATTCTTTGTAAATGCGAGCGGCGGTTTCGATTCCGTCCAAATCTCCTTGAATTACAATGTCCATCAAAATTATATCGGGATGCTTTTCCCTTACAACTTCGATAGCATCTTCTCCCGAAGTGACACTCTCCAAAACAGTATAGCCAAGTTTTTGAAGCTTTCTAGAAAGTGTTAAGGCTTGCAAGACTTCATCTTCGACAATGAGGATTTGAATATTTTTCATCTTACTTTACATTCTCCGTTTGTACTGGAGTTCGCTAAATTCAATATGAAACGCCGTTCCTTCGCTCCGATCGATCGATACTTCAGCCCGCAATTGCTTAGCTAACATAGTTACGAGCTGCATCCCTAAAGACTCTGTTTGGAAAATATCGACCTCTTCGGGAATTCCTACACCGTTATCTTTAACAGTCAAGCGAATTGTTTCTTTATCTAGTTTTAAGATTAGCCAAACATCCCCCGAACGCGGGTTGGGAAAAGCGTGTTTAAAAACGTTCGACACCAGTTCGTTTACGATTAAACCGCAAGGATTTGCCGTTTCTATATTTAAGAAAATGGGTTGTGCTTCGATATGACAGCAAATGCGATCTCTTTCTAAAGAATAGGACAAAAATAAATTACCTATCAAGGCTTCTAGGTAATCGCTGAAATTGATATGAGAGAGGTCTGTAGATCCATAGAGTTTTTCGTGGATCAAAGCCATCGATTGAATGCGGATTTGGCTATCTTCGAGGATTTTCAATATATATTCTTCGTCGGTATAAACCGACTGAAGCTCCAGCAAAGAGGCCACCACTAACAAGTTGTTTTTGACGCGGTGGTGAATTTCTTTAAGCAACAGTTCTTTTTCCTCTAAAGACTCCTGTATCTTTTGCTCGGAAAGCTTGCGCTCTGTAATATCGACGTGGGTTCCGACCACTCGACGCGGCAATTGCTGACTGTTGAAATTATAAATTTTTCCGCTACCTTGTATCCATTTCCAATCGCCGGATTTTGCTTTCATGCGAAACTCAAAACTGTACGGATTTCCCTTTTGAATAGCGACTTGAATTTGCGGTAAAATTTGCTCTAAATCCTCGGGGTGAACCAGTTCCACCCAGGATTGGAAATGACTGGCGAACTCGTTCGGCTCGTAGCCGAGCATAGTGTAATAGCGAGGGCTAAAAAAGGCTTCGTTCGTGTCGAGATTCCAATCCCAAACCCCATGTTCGGCGGCTTCGAGCGCCATTTCTAACCGTTCTTGGGTTCGATCGCGCTCTTCTTGGGCTTTATGGCGTTCGGTGACGTCGTTGAGGGTTCCCGAAACCCCGATAAACTGACCCTGGCGATCGCGCAGGGCGATGGCATCGACATCCAACCAACAAATATCCCCGTCGGCTTTGCGAAACCGCAGTTGGCAACGATGACTCGACGCCTGGAAGTTTCGTAAGTTCTGGAAATTCTCGGCGGCGATGGCGCGATCGCGCTCGTCAACATAGGACAGACAGCGTTGGCCCAAAGTCTCCGCCACGGAAAACCCCGTAATCGCCGTCCAAGCCCCATTCAGAAAGCTCCAGCAGCCTTTCCCATCCACTTGAAAAATGACTTCCCGCAAACTTTCCACAAGGCGGCGATACTGTTCGCGACTGGCCAGCAAGGCGTCTTCGGCTTTCTCCCGTTCTTTCGCCAGGGCGATCGATCTCGCCGCCGATTGCAACAATCCGATTTCTAAGGGCGTCCAGAGTCGCGCTTCGTCGCAGCGATCGAACCCGATAAACCCGAACAACTGCGCCCCCGCCGACACGGAAATGGGGACGATGGCGATCGATAAAATCCCCTGGGGTTCCAGAACCGCCCGTTCTTCCTCGGAAAACTCCGCCACGTTCCCGCTATACACCAATCCCGCTTTCAAAGGTTCGGCGCAACCGGGTAACGCATCGAGGGGAAAATTCTGCAAGTCGGGATTGTCCAGTTGAGATTCGACCCCCTCGGCGCACCATTCGGCGGTTTGACTGACGAGGAAGGTTCCCTCGGCCTCCATATGGGCTTCAAAAACGTAAACTCGGCTGGCTTGGGAAATTTGCCCCAAAACCGCCAGGATGGTATCGTAACCGTTTCTCTCGAGAGACCCAGTGAGTAACTGTCGCTGTACTTCCACGAGACCCTGTAAGTAGCGATCGCGTTGTTTTAACGCCGCCGTTCGATCGCGAATCCCCTCTTCGAGTTGTTCGTTGAAGTCCCGCAAGGCAGTTTCGGCTTTGCGTCGCTCTTGCAGTTCGTTTTTCACCTGTTGGTACAGTTGCGACTGTTGGATGGCGATCGACAGCTGCACCCCTAAATCGTCCAGCAACGCCACTTCTTCCGGTTTCCAGCGTCGCGACGACCGACATTGATGGGCGATGAGCAGTCCCCACAACGTCGGACTGTTGGAGGACGAAAGGTTCTGGTCTTCCCCACGCAACAGCAAGGGAACCACCAGATTCGCCTTCACTCCAATCCCTTGCAACATTTCCCGATAGCAGTCGCTCAAGTCAGTGGTATTTTCAATATCTTCGAGGATGGTATGTTGTCCCTCTTTGTAGGCTTCGCCGCCTCCGGAGCGAAAACAGGTATCCTCGAACTGTCGGTGTAAGATGGCGGAAAAACCCGCTTCGACGGATTCGGCCACGATGGTACCGTTGAGATCGGCGTCGAATTGATACACCAACACGCGATCGCTCTCGAGGAGGCGGCGCACTTCTTCGACGGTGGTAGTCAAAACGCGATCGAGATCGAGGGAGTCGCAAATTTTGGCGGCGATATGGGTCAGCGATCGCAGTTGTTCGCTCTGTTGGCGCACTTGACTCGTCCGCCGTTGGACTTTCGCTTCCAGGGTTTGGTTTTGCTGTTGCAGCAGGTGCAGTTTTTCCCGTTCGAGATGAGACACTTTGTTTTGTAGGCTGTCGATGACTTCGTACAAACTCACGGGACTGAGGGAATCGAGCAAACTGCTTTGGGTGAGGATTCCCAACAGTTCTCCGTCTTCTCCCGTCACCAGCAACCGCCGCACGCCGTAGGTCTCCATGTGCTGTCGCGCCACCCACAGGCTTTCTTGGGGACGGATACTCAGAATCGGGAAACTGGCCAGGTCTTTGGCGCGACAGGCGGTTAAGTCTCTCCCCGATATCTGGACTCGAACGATATCCCGTTCGCTGAGAATTCCTCTGAAATCCGGGTTTTCTTGGGACTCGTCCGCGTCACCCACCACGATGCAACTGGTACGATGGTGCGTCATGACTTCCACCGCTTCGAGAACGGACGCTTCGGGGGAAATGCAAACGACGTTTCTCGACATCACTTCCGCCACGGTTTTCAATCGCAGCAGGTTAAACGGCGACAGGCTGCGGCGTAAGCTGTCGTGGCTGATGAGACCCCGCAGGCGACTCGCCTCGTCCACGACGGGAAGGTGGCGGATACGGTGTTGTCTCAAGCGGGAGACAACGGAAAAGAGGTCGCGATAGTCACTTTCGGGTAATACGATCGGCGATGGCGTCATCACCTCGCCGACGCTGAGGGAGTCGATCGATCCGCCCTCTACACTCAAGCGCACCAAGTCCCGCTCGGTGAAAATCCCCACTAGCGCGTCTTTTTCGACGACTAAGGCGCAACTGGTCGGCCGCCGTTCGAGGTCGCAAGACCCCTCGTCGGATAGGGTATTCATCTGTGCTAATACCTCCAGAAGCGACGTATCCGGCTTTACCGTCAGCGGAGCGCGATCGAGGATATCTTCGAGGGTGGGAGCGTACATGACCGAAGTGGTATCAACGGACGATTCTTAGATTGATTTTAAAGTCAATATTTGCCATCGACTCGATCGAGAAAACGGGTTATAGGTCGATCGATCTTTACTTGAATCTATTTTTATTTTAACAAATTATTTTAACCAAAAAATGAGATTTGTATTATTTTTTTGACCCGCGTAATATTTATCGATAATTTTATTGCAGTTAATCCACTTAAAAAAATCCGTATACTTAAAAGAAAAAGGAAAACTCCTAGGTTTCCCATTCAGTAAATATCCGCAATACCAGCATTCAAGCATTTAAGACTGTATTGTTAAAAAAATATCAAACATAAGAAATTATCAAAAAAACAGAACACAAAAAACTCTAAACTCTCAATTTTTAAAATTCAAAAACATCCCCATAGTCGTCCCAAACCCAGGAAGCGAAACCCAGTCGCCCCCCAATCTTCAAAGACGCGACAGAAGGAATGAGAAAATCGCCTTTCGGCATCAGTGCCAAAAAACCCCGATTTCTCAGAGAAACCGGGGTTGCGAACTCATTCGACGAAAAGGCGATCGCCCGTTCTTAGACCGTCGCCGAAAGGGTCAGTAAAAACGCCAAATTAGACGACGCTTGCAGGGCGTGGGGGGCGTTGGCTTCCATAAAGACAAACGCGCCCGGTGTCAGGGGAACCGCTTCGCCCTTGAGGGTCAAAGTTCCCGTCCCCTCCAAAACCTGAACCGTGGCGTTACGAGTCGCCGTATGTTCGCTAATCTCAGTTCCCTGCGCCAAACAAAACAGCGTGTACTGACAGGCGGAATCCTGAAACAGAACCTTACTCAAAACCCCCGCTTCGGGATATTCCAGGCGATCGCGCAAGTTCAAAACAGGACTTTGCGCCGAAACTAAATCAGTCGTCATAATATCTCCAAAAAATCTTCAAGACAGCCCGAGGCGACTTATACCTCTTCCTCATCATCCACCCCTTCTGCGGCCGGCGGCACCAACGCCACCGCAGCGATCGCGTCTTCTTTATCGAGGCGCTGTACCCGAATCCCCGTTGCCGCACGGGATTGCGGCGTAATCGCACTAGCCGCCTGACGGATAATAATGCCCCGCGTCGTCACCATCATCAACTCGTCTTCCTCGCTGACCACCAATAACGCCGCCACGGTATCCTTCTTCAAATGAGACTTGAACTTAGTGGCGATGGTGCCTTTACCGGCGCGGTTTTGCAATCGGAACTGCGACACGGGAACCCGTTTTCCGTAACCACCCGTGGTCACGACCAACATCCAAGGGCCTTCGCTGGTGGTGGTTTCCTCGTTTTCGTCCCCGTCCGCCACGTCCTCGTCGAGGTCGCTGTCGTCGGGTAAATCGTCCAGTTGGGCGATGACGCTGCTGGGCAATACGTCCATCCCGATGAGTTCGTCTTCAGTCTTCAAATTCATGGACTTGACGCCCCGCGTCGCCCGACCGAGGGGACGCAATTGGTCGCGATCGGCTTTAAAGTGAATAGCCATGCCCATACGAGACCCGATGATGATACTGTCGTCTTCCCGGGCCCGGCGCACCCAGCGCAGTTGGTCGCCTTCGCTGAGGGAAATGGCAATCAAGCCGTTGGCGCGAATGTTGCTAAAGGCGGACAGAGCTGTTTTCTTGATGTTGCCGCCTTTAGTCAACATGATCAAGTATTCCTCATCGGTGAATTCCGTCACCGGGACGATGGAGGTAATTTTTTCGTCTCGGGGAATCGGCAACAGTTGCACGATGGGAACCCCTCGGGAAGTCCGCGACCCGGTGGGAATTTGATAGGCTTTGAGGCTGTAGACCACGCCGCGATCGCTGAAAAACAGGACGTTATCGTGGTCGCAACAGGTTAGGAAATGTTCGATGCCGTCGTCTTCCTTCATTTTGGTGCCGGACTTGCCGCGCGTCGCCCGGTTTTGTGCCTCGAAGGTATTCACGGGCATCCGCTTGACGTAACCCTGTTCCGTCAACAGGATTAACGCCTGTTCGTTGGCGATGAGGTCTGTATCGTCCAAGTCGCCTTCGTCCCGCAGGATTTCGGTTCGTCGCGGCGTAGCGTAGCGTTCTTTGAGTTCCCCGAGTTCGGCTTCGATAATCTCTAAAATCCGCTCTCGCCGCGCCAAAATGTCGTTCAAATCGGCGATTTTTTCTTGCAGGGCTTGGTGTTCCTGCTCGATTTTTTCGGCTTCCAACGCCGTCAGACGCCGCAATTGCATTTGTAGGATGGCGTCAGCTTGCGGTTCGGAAAGGTTGTAACCCTCAACGAGTTCGGTTTTGGCCGTGGCGCTGTCGGGGGAGTGACGAATCAGGCGGATAATGGCGTCGAGGTTAGCCAGGGCGATGAGTAACCCTTGCAGCAAGTGGTCTCGTTCTTCGGCTTTCCGCAGTTCGTACTGGGTACGTCGGGTGATGGTTTGAATGCGGAAGTCGAGGAAGACTTGCAGGGAGTTTTTCAGGGACAGCAGTTGCGGTTCGCCGTCCACCAACGCCAGCATATTCGCCCCGAAGTTGGTTTGGATGGGGGTTTGTTTGTAGAGGTTGTTGAGGACGACGCGGGGATAGGCGTCCCGTTTGAGTTCGATGACGATTCGCATTCCGTCGCGATCGCTCTCGTCGCGGATGTCGGCGATACCGTCGATTTTCTTGTCGTTGACGAGATCGGCGATTTTTTCGATGAGAGCGGCTTTGTTCGTCTGGAACGGTAGGGCGGTGACGATAATGGCTTCGCGATCGGGGGCCCCCCGCCGTTCGAGGGTTTCGATATTGGCCACGCCGCGCATGGTAATCGATCCCCGGCCGCCGGTGTAGGCGTCGCGAATGCCGCTGCTGCCGAGGATTTGCGCCCCGGTGGGGAAGTCCGGACCGGGGACGTATTCCATCAGTTGGGTGTCCGTCAGTTCCGGGTTGTGGATGAGGGCGATTAAGCCGTCTACCAGTTCGCCCAGGTTGTGGGGCGGAATGTTCGTCGCCATCCCGACGGCGATTCCCGAGGAACCGTTGAGCAACAGTTGGGGAATTCGCGCCGGAAGCACGATGGGTTCTTGTTGGGAACCGTCGAAGTTATCGGCGAAATCGACGGTTTCTGAGTCGATATCTTGGAGGAGGGCGGTGGTGCTGAGCGATTGCAGCCGACATTCGGTATACCGCATGGCGGCGGGGGGATCGTTGTCCACGGAACCGAAGTTTCCGTGACCTTCGATCAGGGGCGATCGCATGGAAAAGTTTTGCGCCATGCGAACCAGGGCGTCGTAGACTGCTGTATCGCCGTGGGGGTGATATTTACCGAGGACTTCCCCGACGACCCGAGCGCATTTCCGGAACGGTCGATCGTGGGTTAAGCCCAATTCGTGCATGGCGTACAGAATGCGCCGATGGACGGGCTTAAGACCGTCGCGGGCGTCGGGTAAGGCTCGACCGACGATGACGCTCATGGCGTATTCGAGGTACGATCGAGACATTTCGTTGCGAAGATCTGTCGGAACGATCCGCTCTTCGGCAGTGGTCATACGGTAAAAATCTCCCTTAAAACCGCGATTGGCATCTGTTGCGTTCGCACGACGCAAGTTTTGTATTCTCGTTTAACGACGGCTATTGAAGCGTCGATTATTACAATCATTTTAACATATTTTCGATCGCGTCTCCCCTGAAAGCTGTAGGGGTTGAAACGGGTTAAAATTACGAATAGAACTGACGAATTTTATCTGGGCTCGAACGGGGTTAAAACGATGTTTCCAATCTTTTACTCTGATGTGTTTCTCGAACATAAAACCGGGGTGTTTCATCCGGAACGCCCCGAACGTTTGAAAGCCATCGTAGAACGGTTGAAATCGCAGCGATGGGCGCATCAGTTGCAGTGGGAAACGCCGACACCGTTCGATCGACCGGCCGTCTTCGACAGTCTCAGTCAGGTTCATCCCCTCTCCTACGTCGATCGCGTCCGTCGCCTCGCCGAAGGGGGCGGCGGACACCTCGATCCCGATACTCCCGTTTCCCCCCGTACTTACGAGGCGGCCTTGTTAGCGGTGAGTGCTTGGGTGGATGGGGTCGATCGCGTGGTGGAAACGGGAAAACCCGCCTTTGTCTTAGCCCGTCCGCCAGGACACCACGCCACCCGCGATCGCGGGATGGGGTTTTGTATTTTTTCCAACGAAGCCATCGCCGCTCTCTACGGTTTGAAACATTTCGGGATCGATCGCGTAGCCATTCTCGATTGGGACGTTCACCACGGAAACGGTACGCAAGCGATTATTCAAACCCATCCTCAACTGGCCTATTGTTCCCTCCATCAATCTCACTGCTATCCCGGTACGGGATTTGAAGAGGAACAGGGCTGTTACAACAACGTTTTAAATATTCCCATGGCCGTGGGAACCCCAGGCTCAGTTTACCTCCAACTTTTCCGCGAAAAAGCCATTCCGTTTCTACGAGAATTTCGACCGGATTTATTAATTGTCAGCGCCGGATACGACGCCTTAAAAGACGACCCACTGGCGGGGTTGTATTTGAATCCCGAAGACTACAGCGAACTCACCGAGCAATGCTTGCAAATTACCGAACATATTCTCTTCGGTTTAGAAGGCGGCTACGACCTCGATTCCCTCGCGGAAGCCGTCGCCCGAACCATCGAACCCTGTTTGATAATTGATAATTAATAATTGAGAATTGGGGGGCGTGGGCTTCGCCTACCGGACTCGAAAATATCTTTTCTTACTTTTTGTCGAAAGACTGGAGTGGAAATTGCCATCGCGATCGACAGTATATTAGTAAAACCCTTTTAGAATAGGCATTTCAAGGTATCAGCGCGGAGCGTCGCCCGCGCTATTTTTCTTACCTTTCCACAACAAATTAAACGTCCCCTAAATTGAGATAGCGGGCGACCGTTTGCACGTCCTTATCGCCGCGACCGGAACAGTTAATCACCACTGTCGTCCCGTCATCTAACTGAGGACAGAGCGTTTCGAGATAGGCAATGGCGTGAGAAGTTTCCAACGCCGGAATAATCCCTTCCAACGCCGAAAGTCGCTGGAAGGCTTCCACCGCTTCAGTATCAGTAACGCTGTAATATTCCGCCCGTTGCGTTTCCTTCAAATAACTGTGTTCGGGTCCAACACCGGGATAGTCCAAACCCGCGCTAATCGAGTGGGCTTCGAGAACCTGTCCGTCATCGTCTTGCAACAAATAACTCATCGCCCCGTGCAACACCCCCACCTGACCCTTCGTCAGCGTGGCCGCATGTTTCTTCGACGCCACGCCCTCTCCGGCGGCTTCAACGCCAATCAAGCGCACCGAAGCATCTTTCACGAACTCGTAAAACAGCCCCATCGCGTTAGAACCGCCACCGACGCAAGCCAGCAGAACGTCCGGCAAACCGCCCCAAGCCTCTTCACATTGCTGGCGCGTTTCCTGACCGATAACCCTGTGGAAATCCCGCACCATCATCGGATAAGGATGGGGTCCGGCAACCGACCCGAGAATATAGTGAGTGGTTTCCACGTTGGTCACCCAATCGCGAATCGCCTCAGACGTGGCGTCCTTGAGAGTTCCCGTTCCGGCCGTGACCGGTTCGACTTTCGCCCCCAACAGCCGCATCCGCACCACGTTGAGCGCCTGACGTTCCATATCGCGAACGCCCATGTAGACGATGCACTCGAGTCCGAAACGAGCGCAGGCGGTGGCGGTGGCTACGCCGTGCTGTCCGGCACCGGTTTCGGCGATGACCCGCTGTTTGCCCATGCGTTTGGCCAACAAGGCTTGAGCGATCGCGTTATTAATTTTATGAGCGCCCGTGTGGTTGAGGTCTTCCCGTTTCAGGTAAATTTTCGGCCCGGTGCCGTCGGGACGGCTGTAGTGTTCCGTAAGCCGTTCGGCGAAATACAGCGGCGAGGGACGACCCACGTAATCCCGTAACAAACCGTTCAGTTCTCGCTGAAAGTCTGCATCGTTTTTGTAGCGTTGGAAAGCGGCTTCTAGTTCCGCTAGAGCGGGCATGAGGGTCTCGGGGACGTATTTACCCCCAAACTGTCCGAAGCGTCCGAGTGCGTCGGGAATCGATGCAGCGTCGTTAGATTGAGAACCGGAAGGAACGGGAGATACAGTCACGGTCGTGCGAGATAACTGAACAGACTCCCAATATTATAAGGGAACAACTGTCGTAGGGTGCGTGACTTGATGACTGGGGTGGCTCTCCTGAAACCGATAACTCGTCACGCACCGCCCTCGTCAACCACCACCCTGAAACGATAAGTTTTGCCTTGAAGAGTTGACATCCTCACCGCCGAAGGAAGGACGGTGATTCCCAAACCTCGCGATTTAGGTTCCTGCTTCCTTCCCTTAC